>NZ_AKJO01000176.1:0-108506 GCF_000282295.1 Pseudomonas sp. GM33 | reverse complement strand
CGCCGCGTTTATCCAGTTCGCACGCGTTATCGTTGACGACCATCGCTGGCAAGCCAGCTCCCACAGGGGGCCGTGTCCACGCTGAAACTGTAGGAGCCAGCTTGCTGGCGATGGATTCAAATGCGCTGCGTTTATCCGGTTAACACGCGTTATCGTTAACGACCATCGCTGCGATGCGGCGACCCGACAAGCCAGCTCCTACAGGTGACCGCGTCCGAGTCCAAACCAGTGAAAGTACCGATCAAAGCGTCGGCAATTGCCCGATGCGGCCCATCATCTCGGTCACGATCTGCAAGTCCAGCAGGAACTGCTCGGTCGTCTTGAACTCGTTGTCGTTGTGACCGGTGTACTTGACGTCCGGCATGGCCAGGCCGAATTGCACGCCGTTCGGCAATTCATGCACGGACGTGGCGCCGGCGGAGGTGCCGAACTTGTGTTCCATGCCGAGGTTTTCGCTGGCCACTGCGAGCAAGGCCTTGACCCATTCGCCCTCGGGGTTGCGATACATCGGTTCGGCAATCGACAGGTCGAAGGTCGGCGCGATCCCGGTTTTCTTGCTCCAGGCGTCCAGTTTGGTGGCGATTTCGGATTTGAGCACCTCCGGCGTCTTGCCCTTCGGCACGCGCAGGTTGACGGCGAGTTTGAAGGCTTTGTCATCCATCCCGACATACGTCAGGGACGTGGTCAGCGGGCCCATGAATTCATCGGCAAAACCGACCCCCAGCTTGCCGCCCAGGTAGTCCAGCCCCCAGTTGTCGGCGGCGTAGCGGGCAGCGTCGGTGAACTGGTTGTGCTTGAGCGCGACCTTGCCGTCGAGGCTATTGATGAAGTCGAGCATCCTGGCCACCGGGTTGACGCCGGACTCGGGCTCGGAGGAGTGGGCGGAAACGCCGGTGACCGTCAGTTTGACGTTCTTGCCGTCGACCTTGGCAGCCACTTCGAAGTTACCGCCGTTGCGCTTGGCGTACTCAGTGCCGGCCTTTTGCAGGCCGGCAGCCAGTTCGGCAGGCTTGTCGGTCACCAGGGTCGCGACCGATGTCGACGGAATCTGGTTGGTGGCCAGGCCGCCGGTCATCGAAATGATTTCTGCGCCTTTGCCCTCGCCAGCACGCTTGGCGAAGCTCGCCATGACGGTGCCGTAGCCTTTCTCGGCGATCACCACCGGGTAGCCGCCATCCAGTGCCAGGTTGTAGTTGGGCGTCGGGTTGCGCTCGAAGTAGTAGGGGATGGCATCACCAGTGGTTTCTTCGGTGGTGTCGACCAGCAGCTTGAAGTTGCGCGCCAGCGGCAGTTGCTCCTCCTTGATGATCTTCATGGCGTAGAGCGCCACCACGATGCCGTTCTTGTCATCTTCGGTGCCGCGGCCATACATGCGATCGCCGACCAGGGTGACCTTGAACGGATCGAGGCGGGTGCCGTCCTGCAAAACCCAGTTCTCCGGCGTCACCGGCACCACATCGGCATGGGCGTGAATGCCCACGACTTCATCGCCCTTGCCTTCGAGGGAGATCTCGTAGACGCGGTTGTCGATGTTGCGAAAGTTCAGGTTGAACGCCTGGGCGAGGCCCTTGATCTTCTCGGCAATCTTGAGGAATTCGGGGTTGTCGTGCTGGTCAACGCCGTCCACGCGCACGGTCGGAATGGCCACCAGCTCCTTCAGGGTTTCGGTGGCCGCGCTGCCGTACTTCACCCGGGCATAAAGACCCAGCAAACGATGGATTTCGTTCTGCTGCTCAGCGGACAGCGTCTTGTTGCCGAGGAAGGCACTGATGGCCGGGCCGAGGTCGTCGGTTTTGGCGACATCGCTCTTGGCCAGGGTTTGCAGGAACTGCCTGAAATCCTTGACCGAAGCATCATTGAACGTCTTGAGGATGATCGCGCTCTGTTGCGGTGTGATGTTGGCGTGGGCAGCGCTGGTGAACGACGAAAGGCTGGCGAGCATCAGGGTGGTCGCAGCCAGGTGCTTGAGTGAAAAATCCATTGCTGGGGGCATTCCTTTGCAGGCGGGTTGTAAGAAATATCTGATCGCTTGATCAGAAACATTTCAAAACTAACACCATGCGCGTGTGAAACGGGAGCCCTAGAAGTGGGATCTGTCGCACAGAAATGCAAAAGCGACGCAGAAACGAAAAAACGCTCTTTCAGTGTTTGCATTCCGCCAACACCACCTGGCAGGTATCCGGCGTGCCACCCGATCGGCCGGCATAGCGTTTGCAATTAGTCAGGGATTTCTGGCGAGCGATGTTCAAGGTGTCGCCCCAAGCGAGGCCGCCTTCGCCGACAGTGGGAAGCGCCTTTGCATAGCAGGTTGAGCCGACGCTTGAGGCTGCAGGGCGAGCCGTGGTGGTTTTGCCTGAGCATCCGGCCAGCAGCGCCAGATTGGCGGCGAGCAGGGAAAGCAGGATCCATGACGAGCCTTGGCGTGCTGTATGTCCCGTCATCCTGGTTCCCCTGTATCAAGAGGCGTGCTCAAGGTCGTGCCTATTCAGATTAGGCCTGTTTCAGGACATCCTCCACCTTCGGCTGGACCTGCCTCAACAAATACAATTATGTGTTTTTGGTATTACTGCTATCCGATTGGGTCTATTCATTAATTAATGCCTGGGCGGTAGTTTGCCTCTCTGCGATTACACGTCGAGAGCCACTCATGACCCGGGATTCCATCCGCAAGTACGCACATGCCGCCGTCAGGGCGGGCACGCTCTGTCTCACCCTGACCGGCGGGGCGCTCGTGGAAGCTGACGAGCGCAGCGAGCGCAGCCCGCTGATCATCAAGGATCAAGGCAGCCTGATTGCCGGCGGGGGACTGATCACCAAGCCGGGTCGCTTCGATCCATACAAACCCATGATGTCTGACGGCCAGACCTACCATGGCGACCATGTGTATGCGTTCTATCAGGTACCGGTCGATGCGCACCCGTTGCCCATCGTCATGTGGCATGGCGCGGGGCAATCGGCGAAGTCCTGGGAAACCACGGCCGATGGCCGCGAAGGCTTCCAGAACATCTTCCTGCGGCGCGGGTTCTCCACCTACCTGATTGACCAACCGCGCCGTGGCGATGCGGGGCGCAGCCTGGTGGAAACGACGATCAAGCCAGTGCCGGACGAGCAACTGTGGTTCAACCAGTTCCGCATCGGACTGTGGCCTGAAACCTTCGAGGGCAGTCAGTTCCCCCGTGGGCCGCAGGCGCTGGAGCAATTCTTCCGTTCGATGACACCCAACACCGGCCCTTATGACATTGAAGTCGCCTCTGATGGCGTATCCGCGCTGTTGGACAAGACCGGGCCCGCCATCCTGTTCACCCACTCTCAGGGCGGTGGACCCGGTTGGATGACCGCGATCAAGAGCCAACAGGTGCGGGGCATCGTCGCGTTCGAGCCGGGTAGCAGTTTCGTGTTTCCCGAAGGCGAGGTGCCGGCGCCGATTCCCAGCGCGTTCGACACGCTCTCGGCGCAGGTCGTATCGAAGGCGCAGTTCGAAGCGCTGACGCATATCCCCATCCTGATCATCTACGGCGACAACATCCCCGACAAGCCGGTTCGTTTACCGGCACAGGACAGCTGGCGTGCCCGGCTCGAGATGGCGCGACTGTGGCGAGACACCGTGAACCGCCATGGTGGCGACGTGCGGCTCATTCACTTGCCGGAGATCGGCATCAGGGGCAACAGCCACTTCCCGTTTTCGGACCTGAACAACGTCGAGATCGCGGACCTTGTTTCGCAGTTTCTCGCCGAGAAAAACCTCGATTGATGTCGAGCAGGGCAATCGCTGCCGCACACCCTTGGAAACAGGAATTGTCAGGAGTATTCACATGATGCGAACCACGCTGAAGGCCACACTCATGGCCACCATGATCGGCATGTCGGGCGTTGACGCCGAGGCCGCGGACTACAAACACAATCCCTACACCTTGACCTACGCAGGCGCGCTGGTGAAGAACGAGCCGGGCAAGGTCAACATCCATCCGGTCACCTACAGACTCAACGGCCTGGACATCGCCGCCAACGTCTACACCCCGGCCAATTATGACGCGGCGAAGCAATACCCGGCCGTCGTTGTGGCGCATCCCAATGGCGGGGTGAAGGAGCAGGTCGCCGGCCTGTATGCCCAGCGTCTGGCCGATCAGGGCTACATCACGATCACGGCGGATGCGGCGTATCAGGGGGCCAGCGGTGGCGAGCCGCGCAACATCGACAAGCCCGCGTACCGCATCGAGGACATCCATGGCATGGCGGACTTCATCGCCCGCTATCCGGGCGTCGATAGCGCACGACTGGGCTTGCTCGGTATCTGCGGCGGCGGGGGGTATTCGTTGAAGGCGGCGCAAACCGACAAGCGCTTCCAGTCGATCGCGACCTTGAGCATGTTCAACTCCGGGCTGGTACGTCGCAATGGCTACCGGGACTCGCAACTGTCGACGATCCAGGAGCGCTTGCAACAGGCTTCGGCCGCCCGCGCGCAGGAAGCGGCGGGCGGGGAGGTGCTCTACGTCGGCGACGCCAGACTGACCGATGAGCAGATCGCCAGGCTGCCGTTCGATCTGTATCGGCAGGGTTTCGAGTATTACGGCAAGACCCACGCCCATCCGAACTCGACCTTCCGCTACACCCAGAGCAGCCTGCTGGACCTGATGAGCTTCGATGCCACGGACCAGATCGAACTGATCGACCAACCCTTGCTGATGATCGCCGGCAGCAAGGCCGACAGCCTGTACATGTCGGAGCAGGCGTTCGCCAAGGCCACTGGAACCCGGGACAAGAAACTGTTCACGATCGATGGCGCGACCCATATCGAAACCTATTGGGTGCCTGAGTATGTGGACGTCGCCATAGGCCAGTTGAACGCGTTCTACGCCAGAACACTCTGACTCGAGGGATCCTTCATCATGAAAAACACGCTTTTTGGCATCGCGGTGTGCGCCGCGGCGCCTTTTGCCGGCGCAGCAGGGGCCGACAGTGTCAGTGAGCCCAGGGCCGCCCAGCAGATCAGTCGGGCAGGCAGCCAGGCTTCGGTCGCCGGCCCGGCGGATTATTTCACCGGACAGGTGCGCGTCGATCCGTTGTTTCCTGCCACGGGCGAGAATAATGCGTCCGGTGCCTACGTCACCTTCGAGCCGGGCGCGCGTTCGGCCTGGCACACCCATCCTGCCGGCCAACGATTGGTGGTGACCTCCGGTGTCGGCCTGACGCAAGAGTGGGGCAAGCCCGTGCAGGAAATCCATCCGGGGGATGTGATTGTCTGCCCGCCGGGCGTCAAGCACTGGCATGGTGCCGCTCCTGCGAGCCGCATGACGCACCTGGCCGTGACCGGTTCGGTAGAGGGCAAAAGCGTGCAATGGCTGGAGAAGGTCACCGATGCCCAGTACAGCGCCCAGCGTTCTGTTGCGCCGCAATCCTTGCCTGCTACGCAACCCGTTTCCGAGACATTGTCCGCCAGGCAGCAGGCCATCCCGCTGATTGCCGCCGCCATGGCCACGAGCAATATTCCCCGACTCAACGCGGCCCTGAACCAGGGGCTTGATGCGGGGCTGACGGTCAGCGAGGCCAAGGAAATACTGGTGCAGCTCTACGCCTACAGCGGTTTTCCGCGCAGCCTCAATGCCCTTGGCGAGTTGATGAAAGTGGTCCAGGCACGCAAACAGCGGGGTATCGAGGATGTCGCGGGGCGCGAGCCCGGTCGCACCATTCCCGTCGGCGATGAGTTGCTGGCGGTTGGCAAGGCCAACCAGACGCGTATTGCCGGGGCGCCTGTCCAGGGGCCGCTGTTCGACTTCGTCCCAGTCATCAATCAGTACCTGCAAACGCATCTGTTCGGTGACATTTTCGAGCGCGACAACCTTGACTGGCAAAGTCGGGAGCTGGCGACCGTCGCGGCGCTGGCCGCCACGCCGGGCGTAGAGTCACAACTGCGCTCGCACATGGCCGCCAGCCTGCGGGTCGGCCTGACTGTCGGGCAATTGCGTCAGTTGACCCGGCTACTGGCCGATCAGGGGGATGCTGAAGCCGCCAAGCGCGCCGCCGAGGCGCTGGACGCCACTCAGGCCAATCAGCCCGGATAGCGCAAGGCTTCGCGTAGCAGGGTAAAGGCCGGCGAGCTTTGCCGCCGGCTTGGGTAATAGAGGTGGTAACCAGAGAACGGCTCGCACCAGTCCGTGAGCACGCGGATCAACCGGCCCTGCGCTACATGATCCTGCACCTGGTCTTCCGGCATGTAGGCCAGGCCCAACCCCTGCAGGGCGGCCTGCAGGCGCATGGCAATGTTGTTGAACACCAGTTGGCCCTCGACGCGGACGTTCACTGGCTGGCCATTTTTCTCGAACTCCCACGAATACAGCCCACCGTGAGTCGGCATGCGCAAGGTGATGCAATTGTGCTGCATCAGATCGATCGGGACGACGGGCTTTGAATATCGGATGAAATACGCGGGGGAGCCGACCACCGCCATGCGCATGTCGGGGCCGATGCGCATGGCGATCATGTCCTTGGCGACCTGCTCACCCAACCGTACGCCAGCGTCGAAGCCTTCGGCCACAATGTCGGTAAAGCCGTAGTCGACGATGATTTCGATGTAGAGGTCAGGATAGTCCGGCAGCAATTTGGCCAGTACGGGGTGCAGAACCGTGATCGCTGAATGCTCGCCGGCCGTGATCCGCAACTTGCCCGCCGGCTTGTCGCGGAATGCACTGAGCAAGGCCAGTTCGTTGTCGATCTCTTCGAACCTGGGGGCGATCACCCGCAGCAGATGCTCGCCGGCTTCAGTCGGCGAAACGCTGCGCGTGGTGCGAGACAGCAACCGGACACCCAGTCGATCCTCCAGCTGGCGCATGGCGCGGCTCAAGGCCGGCTGCGACATACCCAGCCTGGCGGCGGCACGGGTGAAACTGCGCTCCTGTGCCACGGCCGAGAAGATCGCCAATTGGTCGTAGCTTTCGACGGTCATTGATACGCACCTGTTATGAACCGGTTGCGATTATGCCATCTGAAGTGAGTAATGGTGTTGCCCTGGAACGTTCACGGTCTGGGCAAAAAATGGTTCATCACGTAATTCCGGGAAACCGTAGGATATTTCGTAATTTCTGTTCCCCCGGGATTTCCAGAAAATCAACAAGTTCCATCCTCAAGCCGATGCCGCCTGCGCCGAGCCTTGTTGGACGAAGCGTTCAATCAACCATCGCGCCGCCGGCCCCGGTGGCAGATCCGTGCGGTAGATGACGTCGAAGGAATATCGGCCGCTTTTGTATTCCGGAATGTTCAGTTGCACCAGTCGGCCGCTCTGCAGATCTTCCTTGACCATCGGGGCTGGCATGTTGCCCCAGCCGATGCCTTCACGCAGCAGCATGTGTTTGGCGCCCAGGTCCGCCAGCCGCCAGGTGCGGTTGCTGAGCACGGCGAAATCCTTGTCCTTGGTCAGCACCGAACGGTCGGACAGCACCAGTTGCGTGAACTCTCGCCCGGCGCCCGGAACATTCGAGTCGCTCGATGCCAGTGGATGATTGGGGGCGGCCACCGGAATCAGCTCGACACTGCCGACGCCCATTCTTTCGATACCGTCGATGCCTTCATTCATGGGCCCACTGACGCCGATGATCGCGCCTCGGTTGATCACCAGCTCAGTCACGGCGCCGAGGGCTTCCATGTGCAAGTGCAGGGCAACGGTGGGGAACGCTTCGCGAAAGGATTTGAGCGCGTCCACCACCCGGTCGGGGGGAAGCATCACATCGAGTACCACGTGAACCTCGGCTTCGAGCCCCTGGAGCAGGCCCTTCACTTTGGCGCGCAATCCATGAATACCGTTGGCAATGGTCCTGGCTTCGGCCAGCACGGTACGGCCGGCATCAGTGAGCTGGGGTTTGCGGGTGGTCTGACGGTCAAACAGCGACACGCCGAGCTGCATTTCCAGGTTGGCGATCGAGTAACTGATGACCGAGGTGGCCCGGTGCAGTTTTCTGGCCGCTGCGGCAAAACTGCCGACTTCCACGACCGTCAGGAACACGCGCAGCTGGTCCAGTGTCGGTGTTCCGGGGTCAGAGATCATGCCTGTTTCCTCGAACGTAATGGCCAATATTATCCCGGTACAACGTATAGCGTCATGCATCTGCCCGGTGTGCTGAAAAAATGAAACACCAGGCAGATAAGCGCAAAACCGCGACAGGTTGAACAAGGCTCCTAAAGAGTGGCGAACCGTGATCGGCGACAGTTGAGTCGTCGAAAGCGACACCCCGCATACGTTCAGGCGTATGCGCAGCGGCTGGAATGGTTCAGCTGCTCTCTTGCCAGGAGAAACGAGATGACTGATTTTATTGCTACCCCCAACGAGATCGCCGGCAAAGTCGTGATTGTCACGGGCGCCGCCAGCGGTATCGGCCGTGCCATCGCCGAGCTGTTCCATGCCCGTGGCGCCAAGGTCATTGCCGAAGACATCAACCCTGAAGTGAACACCCTCGAGCGTCCGGGCCTGGTGCCATTCGTGGCCGATATCACGGTCGATGGCTCGGCGGAAAAAGCGGTTGCCCTGGCCGTTCAACACTTCGGCAAGCTCGATGTGCTGGTCAACAACGCGGGGCGGATCATCTACAAGCCTCTGGTCGAGATGACGCGCGAGGACTGGAGCTGGCAGATGGAGACCAACGTGACGGGCGCGTTCCTCCATTCCCGTGAGGCGGCGAAGGAAATGATGAAGCAAAAGTCAGGCGCCATCGTCAACATCGCGTCCTATGCCTCTTACTTCGCGTTCCCGGGCATCGCGGCCTACACCGCATCGAAAGGGGCCCTGGCTCAACTGACCCGAACCCAGGCCCTGGAAGCGATAGAGCACGGTATTCGGGTCAATGCAATTGGCGTGGGCGACGTGGTCACAAATCTGCTCAATCACTTCATGGAAGACGGCCCGGGCTTCCTGCAAGAGCACGGCAAGTCGGCACCGATCGGCCGTGCGGCTTCGCCCGATGAAATCGCCGAGATCGTGGCGTTCCTGGCCTCCGAGCGCGCCAGTTTCATTGTCGGCTCGGTGGTCATGGCCGATGGCGGCATGAGCATTCCCGTGGGCAGTTGATTGGCCGGTTGTACTGGCGGCACGGCGAGCGCCGTGCCGCGTTTTCATTTGCGGTAATGACTGGGCGGGACGCCGACCTCCCGTTTGAATGCCTGGGAAAAATGGCTGGCGCTGCTGTACCCGACCTCAAGTCCCGCATCGATGATGCTCATGTCGGTTTCGATCAGCAGTTGCCTGGCCTTGGTCATTCTCAGCCTGATGAAGTAGCGCGAGGGTGAAAGCCCCGTGGCGCGCTTGAACAGACGGCTGAAGTGGTACTCGCTCATCCCGGCTGCGTCGGCCAGATCCCCTAGGCAAAACGTCTCTCCCAGCGACGTCTCCATCGCAGTCACCGCACGCTTGAGCTTGAAGGCCGGCAGGGCGTTGCGCTGAACGATGTTATCGGCTTGCGCATCCAGATAGTGGCGCGCCAGGTGCACGGCGATGCACTGGGCGATGCCTTGCATCAGCAGCGGGCTGGTTTCTCCCCGGGATTGCAGTTCGACTCTGAATTGTTCGAACAACAACGACAAAGTCTCGTCACGCCCCCCGGATATTTCACGCAGACAAATCGACCCCGTGACCTGTTTGCCGGTTTCCTGGATCGCTCGTTCCAGCAGGGGCAGGCCGAGGTAAATGTGCATCACCACAAAGGGCTCCGCACTGGTCACTTGCCAGCGCATTTCGTAGGGCATGGCGCTGGTGGTGAGGAAAAAATCCCCTTGTGTCACTTCACTCGCCCGCCACGCTTCGCCTGCCTCCCGTTCCTCAATGGTGGCGCTCCCGGAAAGTACCCAGACGATCAGCGGCTCAGCCACGGCGGGAACGATAACGCTTTGCTCGATCCGCTCGCGGGTAAAGATCTGCACCAGCACATCGTTGGAAAAAACCTCGTCGGAGGCGGCCAGGCGCTGACCGCGAATGTGGGCCTCCAGGCCTGTTGCAGACGTTCGCTCAGCGGTTTGCACGATTGAGCTCCCTTTCGATGGGGTGATTAGCTTGTCGATTTTATCGAATCTAATGATCTAAATTAGTCGGCTATTCAGGCTAGCTGTCCAGGAGCAACATTTCCTCAACAGGGCGGTTCATGTCGAATCGCACCCCATTGAAGGAAATACCTCATGACGACTTCCGCAAACATCGCTCATTCCGCCACCGCTGAACAGAGCCGTTCCGACTTCACCCAGGCCTCGGCCTCGTTGATCGGCCGCGTACTGCTCAGTGCAATCTTCATCCTCTCCGGTTTTTCGAAACTGGCCGCTCCGGCCATGATGGTCGGCTACATCAGCTCCGTGGGTCTTCCGCTTCCGCAATTGGCGCTGGCGCTGGCGATCGTCGTTGAAATCGGTGGTGGCCTGGCACTGATCGCCGGTTACCGCACCCGCGCCGTTGCCGCTGTGCTGGCTGTGTTCAGCGTGTTTACCGCACTGGCTTTCCATAACGCCCTGGGCGATCAAAACCAGTTCATCCACTTCTTCAAGAACATCGCCATGGCGGGTGGCCTGCTGCAGGTCGTGGCCTTTGGTGCCGGTCGATTCAGCCTGGACGCCCGCCGTCGTTGATACCCCGCGCTGCGAAGGCCAGCCCCTCGCAGCGCAATGTTCTTCTCCCTTCTTTTTCGATAGTCGAGACCTCCATGAAAGCCATACGCGTGTACGAATACGGCAGCCCTGAAGTTTTACGTCTGGAAGACATTGCCGACCCGGTGGCCGGTGTCGGTGAAGTACTGATCGATGTCGCCGGAGCCGGAGTTAACCCGATTGACTGGAAGATCCTCTCCGGTGCCATGAAAGCGTTCATCCCTTTGCCGCTGCCCTTTACCCCGGGGGTTGAAGTGGCCGGTACCGTGATCGCGCTGGGGCAGGGCGTCACTGAGTTCAGCCTCGGCGATGAAGTGTTCGGCTTCATCAACATCGTCGGGGGTTATGCGAGCAAAGCCGTCGCCCAGGTTGCAAAACTGGCGCTGAAACCCACATCACTCAGTGCCTTGCAGGCCAGCGCTGTCCCCGCCACGGCCCTGACGGCCTGGCAGGCCCTGACCGAACACGCGGGTGTGCAACGTCGACAGAAAGTGTTGATCCACGCCGCGGCCGGGGGCGTGGGCAGCATGGCCGTGCAGATGGCCAAGTACCTGGGCGCCGAAGTCTACGCAACGGCCTCCGCGCATAATCATGCTTATCTGAAAGACCTCGGCGCTGATTACACCATCGACTACAGCACCCAGGCATTCGAAGAGCTGGTGTCCGGTGTCGATGTGGTACTGGACCTGGTGGGCGGCGACACACAGACCCGTTCGTTTGCGGTGCTGAAAAAACACGGCGTGCTGGTATCGCCCGTGAGCCTGCCGAACATGTCGCTGGCCAACGACTACGGTGTGACCCCGACCAACTTTGCGACTCGCTCGGATGGCAGGCAGCTTTCGCTGATTGCTGAACTGTTCGACAAGGGACACCTCAGGGTCGACGTCGAGGCATTCCCGTTGAGTGAGGCGAAAGTGGCGATCGAGAAAAGCATGGGCCGGCATTTACAGGGCAGGCTTGTCCTCGACACCACGAAGTAAGGTGTTCCCCCGACAGGATCAGGCAAGTTGTCAGAAGGATCTGACTAACTGGCCGACCGTCGTTATTCCTAATCTGGACTGGCAGCGAGACACCGCTCTCGCGTCACCAGACACTCAAGTGAGGGAATAGGGTCATGTCGAACATCTCGAAAAAAATCGTTCTGATCACCGGCGCGAGCAGTGGTATAGGCGAGGCGACAGCGCGCCTGTTGGCCAGCAAGGGGGCGCATGTCGTGCTCGGGGCACGTCGTACCGAGCGCCTCGAAATACTCTGTGGCGAGATCAACGCGAGCGGTGGAGTCGCTCACTTCCAGGCATTGGATGTCACCCGCCGAGACGACATGCAAGGGTTTGTGGACTTTGCGTTGAAGCTGCATGGCCGGGTCGATGTGATCGTCAACAATGCCGGGGTGATGCCGCTGTCGAAACTCGAGGCGCTGAAAGTCTCCGAGTGGGACCGGATGATCGACGTCAATATTCGCGGGGTCTTGCACGGTATCGCGGCCGGTTTGCCGCTGATGCAAAAACAGCAATCAGGCCAGTTCATCAATATCGCCTCGATCGGTGCCTACACCGTCAGCCCGACGGCGGCGGTCTACTGCGCGACCAAGTTTGCCGTGCGTGCCATCTCGGAAGGGTTGCGCCAGGAGGTCGGCGGGGACATTCGTGTCACCGTGATTTCCCCTGGGGTTACCGAGTCCGAATTGGCCGAGAGCATTTCCGATGAAGGCGGGCGGGCGGAGATGCGTGAGTTCCGCAAGATCGCCATCCCTGCAATGGCGGTTGCTCGTGCGATCGCTTACGCCATTGAACAGCCTGCCGATGTGGACGTCAGTGAGCTGATTGTCCGCCCGACTGCCAGCGCGTTCTGAACGGAGGACCTGAACATGACGAGGAAAAAATCCGCTGATCAGGCTAAGTACGTCGGTCTGTGGGTCACGGCAGACGGACTCATCCGCCATGAGCTGTTACCGGGTGGCCGATACGATGAAGCCCGGGGCCGCAAGACGAGTGCCTACCAGGGCCGGTATTGGCTGGAGGGTGACCACATCGAGTACGTCGATGACACCGGCTTCACGGCTGACGGGGAGTTCCGCGACGGGATTCTGTATCACGCGGGCATGATTCTTTACCGCCAGATGTAGACGCCTGACGCCGCAATGGCGGGTGCTCATTCGACTAAGAGTGAGCACCGCCGCCATCCGTCATTGCGCCTTGCGCCCGTTATGCGTGTACCGACCTCACCACTCGCCTCACATGGCTCAACAGGTGATCGACATCCTCGGCGGTGGTGGCGAACGAGGTGACAAAACGCACGATGTTGGGGCCCCAGCGATCATGGTAGAAGACGAACCCGGCCTTCAGCAGTGCATCAATCACGGCAGAGTCCAGCCGACAAAACAGGATATTCGCCTCGGTGCCACCCAGCACTTCAACGCCACTCAGCCCGGCAAGCCCCTGCGCCAAGCGCTGGGCGGCATCGTTGGCCTTGCGGGCATTGCGCAGCCAGAGATCATCGGTCAGGTACGCATCGATCTGCGCCGAAAGAAAACGCATTTTGGAGAAGAGGTGACCTGCACGCTTGCGGCGGTACCTCATCTCGGTGGCGAGGGAGGCGTTGAACAGGACGATGGCTTCCGCCGCCAGCACGCCATTCTTGGTGGCGCCAAACGACAGGGCATCCACGCCGGCCTTCCAGGTCATCTCTGCCGCCGAGCAACCCAGGGACACCAGGGCGTTGGCGAATCGGGATCCATCCATATGGAACCCGAGGGAGGCCGACTTGCAGACCTCACCGATGGCCGCGATGTCGTCCAGGGTGTAGACGCTGCCAACTTCGGTGGCCTGGGTGATGCTGACGCAGGCGGGCTGGGTCGTGTGCACGTCACCCAGTTTTTCGCGGGTGCGCTCACGCAGTTGGTTGATGTCGAGCTTGGCCGACGGGCCGTCGATGGTCATCAGCTTCGCGCCGTTGGAGAAGAACTCAGGCGCGCCACATTCGTCGTTATTGATGTGACTGGCGGGATGGCAATAGATATTGCCCCAGGGTGGTGTCATCGCGCTCAGGCACAGGCCGTTGGCGGCGGTGCCGGTGGGCACGAGAAGGACCTCCACGTCGCGCTCGAAGATCTCGCTGAATTTGCGCTGGACCTGCGCCGTCAACTCGTCGCTGCCATAGGGGCCCGCCTGGCCCGTGCTGTACTTCACGAGGGCGTGTGCCACCTCCGGCGATGCGCCTGCGATGTTGTCACTTGAAAAACCCAGGGCGGGCGCTCTGCTTGTTTCACCGTTCATCATCCAACTCTCGGCTGCGCAGGCGAAGGTGTTTCGCCTGGATTGGCGCATCCTAGGGAGAGGGGCGGTTGTCGCGCTTGTAAAAAATTGACGCTCGCCTGTGCGACGCCCTAAGTCCTGTAGCGCGAGGGGGCGACGCCGAATGCCTGGCGAAAGGCGCGGTTGAAATGGCTCTGATCGTAAAAGCCGACAGCGTGGGCGACATCGATGATCGGTTGGCCGCTGCGCGATAGCAGGCCACACGCCCGTTCAAGACGTAGCCGAAGCAGCCACGCGTGTGGCGTCATGCCGATGGTCCGCTTGAACTGCTTGAGGAACGGGAATCGGCCCAGACCGCACAGTCCGGCAAGATCATCGAGCGTGATGCGCTGATCGATGTGGCTGAAACAATAGTCCCTGACGCGCGACCATTGCAGGGCTGAGAGCGATCCGGGAATGCTTTCGGGCGTGATTGTCCGTGACTGGCGCAACAGGCGTTCAAGCAGGGTGATCCATTGCGTCTGCACCGCGAGGCTGCCGGGGCCAACGGCCTGCTGCATCGCTTCGTGCAGCCCGCGCAGGTTGCCGACAAGCCGCGCGTCCTCCAGCAACACACTGGTCAACTCAAGTTCTCTCGGTTGACCGCTGATCTCCTCGGTCATGTCCGCGATCAGTGCCTGGGACAGACGGAACGTCTTGAGCGTATAGGCACCGCCGCCTTCAGACGCACCATCGTGAATTTCACCCGGCGGCATCAGGGCAATACGGCCCGGCCCCAAAAGAAACGACTCGCCTTTCGAACGATGACGCTGGATGCCTTCGGTGACAAAGCCAATGTGGAAATCGAGGTGGTAATGGCGATCGAAACCGACATCCGCAAAGCGTGCGGAACCCAAGACCAGGCCTGGTACTTCGGACACGTGATGGTACTTGGCATGCTCAGTCATGGGACCCGTTCAACAATCGGCGAGGAGGGCAGGGGCGCACAAAGTCTAGGTGCTCCCGCGGTTCAGATCCATGGGGTGCCAGTTACGGGGGTGGTTACTGAGGCACCTGCGGTGAGTCTGCCGTATTCATCTTCCGGATCACCAGCCCGATGAATGCCGATACCGCCAGCGGCAACTGCCGACGGCTCGGATACAGCACGTTCAGGCCATAGCCTTTGGGCTGGTATTGCGGCAGCACCGGGATCAGTGCGCCGGTCTCTACCTCCAGCCTGGCCATTACGGGCGGCAGCAACGCGATGCCGAGCCCGGCCACGGCGGCCTTGCGCAATGCCTGGGCGGTATTGCCGCTGAAGCGCCCGGCAACCTGCACTTCTTCCTCGCCCTCGGGACCGACCAGGCGCCAGGTGGCGTGACCGCCCGGCTGTGCGGAGATCACACAGTCGTGGTCCGCCAGGTCCTGCAAGGTGCGGGGGGCGCCACGCGCCGCGATGTAGGCCGGACTGGCCACCATGCCGACGCTGCGCGGATCAAGGATCTGGCGGCCGACAAAGCCGGAATCGCGCAAGGGGCCGCCGCGAAAGGCGACGTCGATCTGTTCTGCGATAAGGTCGGCCTTCGCATCGCTGAGCACGAAATCGAGCCGCACGCGCGGGTGCTCGGCCAGAAACCCGCTCACCCACTCCATCTGGAAAAAGTCGAAAAAGTCGGCGGGAGCCGCCACCCGCACCAGCCCGCTGGGTTCGTTGCTGCCGGTCATCAGCGCTTGTCCCGCTTCGAGCAGACCCTCGACGGCTCCCACGCAACGCTCGTGAAAGCCTTGGCCGGCACTGGTGAGCGTGAGCTTGCGGGTGGAGCGTTGCAGCAGCCGTGTGCCGAGGTGCGCTTCGAGCTGCTGGATGCGGCGACTCAGGGTATTGGGCGGCATGCCCAACCGGCGCGCCGCCTCGGCAAAGCTGCCGCAGCGGACCACCTGGACAAACATCGCGATGTCATTGAGGTCGAGCATGGCCGGTCATTCCTGACATGGGTGGACGAGTGAAATCCAATTGTACCGGCTAATCAAGTAATCGGCCTCGCTCTATTGTTTGGGGTAACGGGCCGTGATGCCTCCTGCTTAGAGTGATCCTGATGAACGTTCAGCCACAGCCATACAACGCGGTAGCTCCGGGCACTGCGCGTGAAACCGACTCCTATCGGGCAATCAGCTACCGCACCACAGGCAGCGGACATGGCGCTATTGTCCGGTTGATGAGCCCGGGTGATCTCGGCCACCTGGTCAAGCCCTTCGTGTTCCTTGATCTGTTCGAAGGTGAGAGCTCGTTCATCAATGGCATGCCCATGCACCCGCACTCGGGCATCGCCACCGTCACCGTCATCACCGAAGGCAACCTGCGCTTCGAGGATGCGGATTCGGGCAAGGGCATGATCGACTACGGCGGGGTCGAGTGGATGCGGGCCGGAGGCGGAGTCTGGCACGGCAAGGAAATGTCGATGGGGACATCGAAACGGATCCAGGGCTTTCAATTGTGGGTGGCACTGCCGCCGGCGTTGGAAAACGCCAGTGTCGACAGCCAGTACCTGGAGTCGAGCGCGATGCCCGAAGTGGGGCCGGCGCGGGTGATTCTCGGCACCTATCAAGGTGTTCAAAGTCCGGTCCGCGCTCCCGCCGGCATGAATTATCTGCTGGTCACGCTGCGTGCCGGGGAATCCTGGCGCTATGTGCCGCCCGATGGTCATGAGTCGTTGTGGTTGAGCGTCAGCCGCGGATCCCTTGGCGCGCCCGGGGTGGTCATGGCGGGAGAAATGGTGATCTTCGAACCCGGTAGCGGTGCCGTCACGCTCAAGGCCATGCACAAGGATACGGTCTTCGTGATCGGCTCGGCGTTACCCCATCCCCATGACCTGGCACTGGGCAACTACTCGGTGCATACCAACCCGCAAGCCTTGCGGGCGGGGGAGGCGAAAATCGCCGAGATTGGCGTCCGGTTGCGTGAATATCTGAAAAAGCCCGACGGCTCAGGCAGTGTGCCGGTTTTCAAATAACCCGGATGTCCTGGTCTGACCGAATTGGTGCCGGTCGAAGGATTTTGAGATGGAACGGGGGCTTCGCTGTATCGAGAAGCCTCACGCCTGTGGACTCCAACGGTGGCTCCAACAGTGCTCAGTTCGTCAGATCAAGGCCGATGTCTTGAGCAGGTCTTGTCAGGGGGAGGGCAGGTTGTATCGCGACGGCGTGTCGAGTTTCTTGAAGTACTGCACGGCAAAATCGACGAAGGTTTTGACCCGTAACGGCAGCTTTTTTCCACCCTCGGTCAGCAGGTGAAACCCGGTGCTGGGGCATTGATAGTCTTCAAGCAGCGGGACCAACCGTTTGGCTTGTATGTCGTCCGCCACCTCCCAGGCTGACTTCCAGATGATCCCCAAGCCTTGAACGCCCCATTGGCGCAAGGTGAAACCGTCGTTGGCCAGCCGATTGCCCTGGACCTGAATGGTGGTCGGCACGCCTTTATCCATGAATTTCCATCGATCAAGTGTGAAGTCTGCACTCAGGTGTACCAGGCAGTTGTGATGCTGCAGGTCTTCAGGGCTGAGCGGTGCGCCGTGCCGCTCAAGATACTGCGGAGAACAGCAAACTATATGCCGGTCCACTCCAAGGGAGCGGGCGATAAGTGTGCTGTCCGGAAGGTCGCCGAACCTGATCGCAATGTCCGAGCCGGACTCGACAAAGTCCAGTACGCGGTCAGTGAGAAAAAGGCGAATGCGGATATGGGGATTTTCGCTGATGAAACTATCGACCAGTTGGCTGATCCACTGCCGACCCAGATCGGTAGGGCACGTCAGGCCGATAGTGCCCAGCAAATCGCTGTGGCCGTTTTTGATGATGCTGTCGAGGGTGTCGACCTCCTCGAGAATTCTCTGGGCATTTTCAAACAGCAACTGCCCTTCGGCGGTAGGGCTCAAGCTTCGGGTGTTGCGCTTGAGCAAGCGCAATCCATAGAAGTCCTCCATCGCCTTGAGTCGACCACTCATGGCCGCTGGCGACAGGCCCATTTGCCGACCCGCCGTTGAAAGTGAACCTGTCTGAACGACAAGGCGAAACAGCCGCATGTCCTGCAATCGATCGACCATGGGGATTTCGCCTCGTGAAAGTTGCTTTTTATTGCTGTCAAAGTATCAGCCAATTATTCAGTAAAAACCATCTAATCAAAAAGTCGACGGATAAGGTGAATAAGTACGCAAGCGCTTTGGAGTAGGGGTTTGAGGGTGTCTGTGAAACGAATTCAAATGTGTTTGTTGTTTGGTTCATCTTTCAGCTTTAGTGAAGAGTCAATTTCCTAAAATCGAATAGAAAAGTCCGATTGATTGTTAATAATGCTAGCCAGTGCCTGTGAGTCACAATAAAAAGAGGGTTTATGCTATGCGCGTTCAATATCAAGAGGCCGCCCCTTCGATAGACCTGGCCGGTCAGTTCAAATTGGCAATGGGCCGCTTTGCCTCCTCTATAACCCTGATCACCACACTTGATGACGATGGTCAGCCCCACGGCCTGGCTGCGACTGCCTTTTCCTCGGTGTCGATGGACCCTGCGTCGGCCCTGATCTGTGTCAATCGCAGCGCAAGTGCCTCACCGATCATCAAGCGTTCCGGGCTGTTCTGCGTGAACATGCTGCAAAGTCAGCACGAACCGATCTGCAAAATATTCAGCCAGCCCGATCTGCGCGAACGACGTTTTGTCGAGGGTGACTGGCGCACGGGTGTTCACGGTATTCGTTACTTGGCCGACGCCCAGGCGGCGATCTTTTGCGAGGTGGTGCAGGAGATTGAACACGGCACGCACACGGTGATTATCGGCAACGTCATTTATGTCATCACGCAGCCACTGGACGAGCCACTTTTATATATGGAGGGGCGTTACAGGGAGTTGAGTCGTTAATTCGTAGTTGGCGCGTACTGCTCGATCTTATAACAATTACATAAGAAGTGGATGTGGGTATGAATAATCAGTTGTTGGCAAAAACAAGACTGCCCGGGTCGGTTCCAAAGTGGGTCGGTCTGGAAAACAGTGTGGCGGGTCCGATGGTCGGGCTTTTATTGTTATGTGCAGTATTAACCTTCTTTACCGATAGTTTTCTGACCTTGAGCAACCTGCTCAATGTGCTGGATCAAGTGACGGTGCTGGGCATCATGGCGCTGGGCATGACGCTGGTGATTCTCATCGGTGGCATCGATCTGTCGGTGGGTGCAGTGCTGGCGGTAGCGATCATGGTCATGAGCTGGCTCGAACAGGTTCTCGGCCTGCCGATGTGGGCAGCCATGCTCGGAGCGATAGCCGTTGGTGCAGCGTGTGGGTCGACCACAGCCTTGCTGGTGGTGCGGGCTGGCCTGCCATCATTCATTGCGACGCTGGCGATGATGTCCATAGCGCGTGGCCTGGCCTATATGGTCACGGACGGCGCGCAAGTCAGCGGTTTTCCGGAGTGGTTCAGCAACCTCTCGGTTATTCGCTATGGCGGCGTGCTGTCGCTCACCGTCAGCTGTTTCGTGGTACTGGCGCTGGTGTTCTGGTTCGTTCTCAAGTTCACGGTGCCCGGTCGCAGCCTGTATGCCATCGGCGGTAGCAGCAAGGTGGCCAAGCTCGCCGGTATCCGGGTCAAGGGTTACACCAGCGCGGTGTACATCATCTCGGGCATCTGTGCGGCACTGGGCGGCATCATCATGACCTCCCGCCTGGACACCGCCGGTGCCGGCGCGGGTGTCGGCTACGAACTGGATGTGATCGCTGCCGTGGTGATCGGCGGTGGCAGCCTCAAGGGCGGTGCGGGGAGTGTGGTCGGCACGATCATCGGCGTATTGATCATCGGCGTTTTGCGCAATGGCCTGAACCTGGCCGGTATTTCTCCCTTCGTCCAGCAAGTGGTCATCGGCGCGGTGATCGCTTTCGCGGTGATGCTCGACTTGCTCAAGCGCAAGGCCGACTGATCCCGGGTCATTGACCAACACCCGCATCGTTCCACGCACAATAAAAAGGTAAAAAACATGAACCTGTCTGCTTTTTCGCTTCGTTTTCTGTGGTTGCCATTGCTGGGTTGCCTGATGTCGGCCGGTGCTTACGCACAAAGCAAACCTACGGACGAAATCACCGTGGGGATGTCGATCCCGAGCCTGCAATGGGTGTTCTACCTGATGGTTCGAGACGGTGTCATGGAGCAAGCCAAGACCCTCGGCATCAAGAATGTGCTGGTGGCCGATGCACAGGCCGATCCCGCGCGCCAGGTCAGTCAGATTCAGGACATGTTGAGCAAAGGCATCGATGTGCTGCTCTACACCGCCACCGGTAGCGCTGCTTCGGCCGTGCCTGTGCGCCTGGCGCGACAGCAGGGTGTGCCGGTGATCTGCATTGACAACTTTCCGAAAAACGTCGAATGCGATGCCTACATCTCTACCGACAACCTGGCCGCGGCGGGCGAACTGGCCCGGCAAATGATCAAGTTGACGGGCGGCAAGGCTGAAATCGGCCTGCTGCAAGGGACTCTTGGCGACTCCACTGAAGTCGCTCGGGCCAAAGGCCTGGATGCGGTGCTGTCCGAGGCCCCGGAGATGAAAATCATCGACCGCAAACCGACTGACTGGCTGCAGGACAACGGCTTCAAGGTCGCCCAGGACATGCTGCAAAAAAACCCGAAGATCAACGTGTTCATCGGACGTTCCGATGCGCCGGCGCTCGGTGCGGCTCAGGCGGTAAAGGTGGCCAACATCGATCACAAGGTCTGGGTGTTCGGTTATGACGGTTTGCCATCTGCCCTGGAAGCGATTCGCGATGGAAAACTGGACATGACCATCACGCAACAAGCCGTGGAAATGGGTCGTACCGCGTTGCGTACCGCGGTCGATCTGCAGCAAGGCAAACCGGTGACCAAGACTCAGCTGTTGCCGGCCTTCGTCACCACCCGGGAAAACGCAGCAACCTTCCTTGAGCAGCATCCTTGAGACCGGTGAAGGGAGGGCAAGTCATGAGTGCGATCAATACCACCCAGGCGCCGTTGTTCCGTGCAAGCAACATCGGCAAGTCATTCAACTCGGTCAGGGTGCTGGAAGATATCAGCCTCGATATCGGCTATGGAGAAGTGGTGGCATTGCTGGGGGAAAACGGCGCGGGTAAATCGACCTTTTCCTCCATCGTCGCCGGCGCACTGACGCCGTCCAAAGGCACGATGTTCCTGGCCGGTGAACCCTATGCGCCGAGTGGACCGGGGGCTGCGATGGCGCTGGGGATCAACATGATCCATCAGGAAGTCCACCTGCTGCCTGACCTGAGCGTGGCGGAGAACGTTTTCCTCGGTCATCTGCCGACCCGCGACGGCATCATCGACCGTAAGAAGATGTTCCGTGAAACAGAGACGCAACTGCGGCGCCTGGGTCTGGATATCTCGCCGGATAAACCGGTGCGGCAACTGAAAATCGCCGCCCAGCAGCTGGTGGAAATCGCCCGGGCCCTGACGCTCAACTCGCGTCTGTTGATTCTCGACGAGCCGACCGCAGCCCTGGGCAAGGACGAAACCGACCTGCTGTTCAAACAGATCGAGGAGCTGAAGAAGGAGGGCGTGTCCTTCATCTACATCAGTCATCGCATGGATGAGATCGCGCGGATCGCCGACAAGGTCGTGGTCATGCGCGATGGTCACCTGATCGCTCGTCACGACAGCGGAAAGGCCGATGTCGGCGTCCTGGTGTCGCAGATGGTAGGGCGCCCGATCGACCGTTTGTTTCCGGAACTGCCGACCCCAGGGGATGCGCCGGTATTGAGCGTCGAGCATCTGTCGGACAAGGCGGGGCGCTTTCACGATGTGTCATTTTCAGTGAAGGCCGGGGAGATTTTCGGCATTGCCGGTATCGTCGGCGCCGGTCGAACGGAGCTGGTTCAGGCGATCGCCGGGCTGAGTGCGTTGAGCCAGGGCAGGGTGGTCCTGGGGGATCGGACACTGCCAGCCAATAACGTGCTGGCGGCGATCCATGCCGGTGTCGTGCTGATCCCGGAGGACCGCAAATCCGAAGGCGTGGTGCTGAGCCAGACGATTGCCGAGAACCTGGCCTACTGCAATCTGGATAGTCTCAGCTCTTGCGGCGTCATGGCCAATCACCGGGTAGCGGCATTCGCCCGTGAACGCATTGCGACGCTGGGGATCAAGGGCGTGGCGGGGCAGATGCTCGACAAGTTGTCCGGCGGCAACCAGCAGAAAGTGGTGATCGCCAAATGGATCGCGCGCAATCCGAAAGTCATCATCCTCGATGAGCCGACCCGAGGCATCGACATGGGCGCACGCGCGGCGATTTACGAGCTGATCATCAATCTGGCTAAAACCGGGGTGTCAGTGATTGTCGTCAGTTCCGACCTGGAGGAAGTCATCGGTCTCTCCCATCGGGTCATGGTCATGGCGCGCGGCTGTTCCCAGGGCATTCTGCATCGGCCGCAGATTGCCCCCGACAGCATCATGACCCTGGCCACCGCTTGATGACGGGCATTAATCGAGGAGGATCAAACATGTCGAACCCGTACCAGGCGCTGCCGTATCGGCCCTTTGCCGAACTGCTGGATTTGTCCGGAAAAACCGCCGTCGTCACCGGCGGCAGCAACGGCATCGGCTTCGCCATCAGTCGGCGCCTGGCCGAAGCAGGGGCCAATGTACTGATCGGCAGTCTGGCGCCGGAGCGCAGCGGCGAACTGATCGAGGCCGGTTTCGCCGTGGACTTTCACGCCACCGATGTCAGTCGTCCGAGTGACATTCAAGGGTTGGCGGACACCGCGATCGAACGTTTCGGTGGCCTGGATATCTGGGTCAATAACGCTGGCGTCTACCCGCTCCAGGCGGTTGATGACATCGATGCGGGTTTCTGGGACGCAGTCCACGCGATCAATACGCGGGCGGTGTTTCTGGGCGCTCAGGCCGCACAACGACAAATGCGCCGGCAGAAAAGCGCCGGGGCGATCGTCAATCTGTCGTCGATTTGCGCTCACCGACCCATGGCCAATCACTGCACCTATGACGCTTCAAAGGGCGCGGTTCTGGCCATGACCCGGAGCCTGGCGAAGGACTTGAGTGCCTTCAACATTCGGGTCAATTCGATCTCGCCGGGCTTGACCGCGACGCCGGGCAACCTGGAGCCGGAACTGCTCGAACAGCACAGGCAGAACAACGTGCTGGGCAACATCGCCCTGGGTCGGGCGGCCGAGCCCTGGGAGATCGCCGATGCCGTGCTGTTCCTGGTTTCGCCGCTGTCGTCCTATGTGACGGGCATCGATTTGCTGGTGGACGGCGGCTGGTTGCTGCACGGAAGTTGAAGCATAAACAAAGCATTTGAGGGTGAGTTGTACGCGCTGAAGTCACGCGTCAATTGCCCCGGATATTTAACCCATTCCTTGAACGTTGCGACTTGCAGCGCGGGCACTGGCACGCCTGCGAAACGAGCGCTCGTCATGAAAACGGTGTGCAGCGAAAACAGTTTCGCAGTGCACCGGTCACTGAAAACAGCAGGAGAACGACATGAAACTCGCCATGTTCATGCAGCCACTTCATCACAAGGGCTGGGACTATCACGAGATGTACGATCAGGACATCGCGTGTGCCGTCCATGCCGACAGCGTCGGTTTTGATGAGCTTTGGGTCGGTGAACATACCTCACAGCGCACCGAGCCGATTACCAATGCGCTGCAATTTCTGTCCACCCTGATTCCGCTCACCCAACGCATGAAACTGTGCACCGGTGTGCTGAATCTTCCGCACCATTTCCCGGCGCGAATCGCCGCCGATGCCGCGATGTTCGACCACATGTCCAAGGGACGTTTCATCATGGGCATCGGCCCGGGTGGGCTGGCTTCCGACTTCGAGGTGTACGGCAGCAACGGCAAGGACCGTGGGCAGATGATGGTGGAGTGCTACGAGATGATCCGTGCGATCTGGAACTCGGGCGCGCCCTATGATTTTTCCTCGCAGCACTACCAGGTCAGCCTCAAGGAATCGGTGCACCACGAACTGGAGATCGGCTACATGCCGACGCCTTTCCAGAAGCCGTTTCCACGGGTGGCAACCACGGCCATGAGTCCGTTTTCCGGCACTGCAAAACTCGCGGGCGCCAAGGATTGGGACCTGATGTCCGCCAATTTCAACCCGACAGCAACGGTGGCTTCCCATTGGCTGGCTTACTGTCAGGGCGCGGAAAGTGCCGGGATCAAGGCCGATGCCAATAATTGGCGAGTGGCCCGATCGGTGTTCGTTGCCGACTCCCAGGCCCAGGCCGAAGACTATCTGGCGCAAGAGAGCTGCACGCTGCGGCGCTACTTCGACTACATGATCGATAACCTGGCCACCAACCATTACACCAAGATCTTCAAGACCCGCCCCGACATGACCGACGAGGAAGTGACGGTCGACCACTGCATCAAGGAAATGGTGATTTACGGCGACGTCAATTCCGTCACCGAGCAACTGGTCGCGTTCAGTGAGCAGACCGGGCCGTTCGGCACCTTGATGACCACCTTCCACGAGTGGGACGACGAAGCGCTGTGGCGGCGCTCGATGCAGTTGACCGCGCAGCAGGTCATGCCGCGCCTCAACGACTACATGACGCCACGCTTGAAAGCGCAGTAATCGCCCGATTGCGCTGGGCTTATGTGCGGCCGCGTCGCGGATGCGGCCGAAACTCTGGTATTGCGCCTGGACACGACATATGACTGATTTGACGAATTTCCGCGAAAGCGCGGATCACGCTTTTGAACTGACCGAGAACGAATTGTCTCGACTGCGAGAGAAAGCCCAGTTCATTCGCCTGGAAACCATCCGGTTGATCGAGATCGCCAAGGTCGGCCACTACACCTCAGTGTTCTCTGCCGCCGAGTTGTTCGCCGCGTTGTATTACGACGTGATGGACCTGCGGTTCGCCGAGCCAAAATGGCCCGACCGTGACCGTTTCATGATGGGTAAGGGGCATGCGGCCGTCGGGTTGTTTCCAGTGTTGGTGGAGTGGGGCTTCTTCGCCAAAGAAATCCTCGACAACTACACGCGTCTCGGTAATCCCCTGGGCGACCACCCTGATATGCGCAAAGTCCCCGGTGTGGATTTCTCTTCCGGTTCCATCGGTCATGCCCTGTCCGGCGGCTTGGGCATGGCCCTGGCCGGGCGGATGCTGGGCAAGTCGTTCACCACTTACGTGATGCTCGGCGACGGGGAAATGCAGGAAGGGCAAGTGTGGGAGGCGGCACTGTCGGCGGCCCACCACAAGACTGCAAACCTGGTGGCTATCATCGACCGCAATGGCTATCAGCTCGACGGTAATGTCGATGATGTCATCGGTATCGAGCCGTTGGCGGACAAGTGGATTGCTTTCGGTTGGGAGACCCACGTGGTGGATGGCCATGATCTCGCTGCAGTCACCAGCCTGTTGCGACGTCTCAAAGCCGACACGACGCGCACGCAGCCGGTGTGCGTCATCGCCAATACGGTCAAAGGCAAAGGGGTTTCCTACATGGAAACCGAGCCGGGTTGGCACCTGGGGTATCTCGATCCCGAAGATGCGCAACGTGCTATCGACGAAATCAAAAGCAAGGTGATCTAACTCATGAATACCGCACCTCTGTCGAACAACTCCTGGCAGTACCGGGAACTGAACAGCCAGACACCGAGCTTGAATGCCTTGTCGGATGCCTTGATTGAACTGGTCGAACGGGGCGAGCCAATCGTTGCCGGTACCGCCGACCTTCAGTACTCCAACGGCCTCTCTAAATTTGCCGAACTGCATCCAGAGAAATTCGTGCAGTTCGGTATTTCCGAACAGAACATGGTGTCTGCCGCGGCCGGGATGGCCGCAGTAGGCATGAAGCCGTTCGTAGCGACCTTCGCGTCCTTCCTGCCATTGCTGTGCTGCGAGCAGATCCGTATGGACGTCGCGTATTCAGCCTTGCCGGTGCGCCTGATCGGCCACCATGCCGGAATTTCACTGGGCTTCTACGGTACCTCGCACCACGCCACCGAGGACCTGGCGATCATGCGTTCGATTGCCGATATCACGGTGGTTGCGCCAGCCGATGGCAATCAGCTCAAGGCGGCGATCCTGGCTTCGGCCAACTACCCGCAACCGATCTACTTCCGCATCCAGCGCGGGCGGGATCCGGTGGTGTATGAAACCGTTCCGGACTTTGTCTTTGGCAAGGCAACCGTGCACCTGACGGGCGATGAACTGACCATCATCGCGACCGGCTCCACGGTTCACCCCGCCCTTGAAGCGGCGCGAGCCTTGAATGCCGCCGGGCGTTCGGTTGGCGTGATCGATATGACCACCATTAAGCCGTTGGACCGTGAAGCGGTACTGACGGCTGCGCGCAACAGCCGGTCCATTCTTACCGTTGAAGAACACAACATCATTGGCGGTCTGGGTGGCGCCGTGTGTGAAGTCATCGCCGAAGAAGGTATTGGCGTCAAAGTGCGACGCCATGGGATTTACGACGAGTACAGCCTCATTGCGCCGCCGACTCACCTTTATCGGCATTACCGGCTGGATGCGGCGGGCATCGAAAGCGTGGCGCTGGAGGTGTTGGGTTAAGCCTTGATATCGGGTGGGAGCGAGCCTGCTCGCGACGGTGTGTCAGTCGCCGATGATTCGACGGATACATCGCTTTCGCGAGCAGGCTCCCCCACATGACTGACCGGCAGTAACGCCATGACGAATTTCCCCTTTAGGCTTGTTGGGCCTGGCGTGCAACGAGGGTCTTCATTGACGATCACCCTGGTTGCACGTTTTTTTATGGGTGGGACTTGCCTGGAAACAGCATTCGCCAGCCCATAAAAAAGCTCACCGAAGTGAGCTTTCAGAATCTCGACAGTCAGCGGTTACTACCATTGAACTCCGCTGTTTTCGATCCACTGCAAAATCGATTCGCGCTTTGGCTTCCAACCAAGCAGAGTACGCGCATTGACTGCCCGCACGCGGCTGTTGGAGCCGATGGCAAAACGCGCCCAATCTCCAAGTTTTGCGATGGCATCATCAGCCGGCCAGCTTTGAATCTCGCCGCCAAAGCCAAGTGATTTGCTGATCGACGTAGCGATTTCGAGGAACGATGCTTCGCCGTTTTCGGCGAAGAACAACGAGGCCGATGGGGCCTTTTCGATTGCAAGGCGATAAAGCTCTGCCAGATCTTCAATGTGCACATTGGACCAGCGATGTACTCCGGCACCCATGTAGGCCCCGGCGCCATATTTGCGCGATTGCGCGAACAGCTTGGGCAGTTGATCGCTTTTTGCCGGCAATCCCAATGATTCACCGTAGATCATGGTCGGGCAAAACACGATGCTGCGGATACCTTGTTCGACACCCGCGCGCCGCACGGTCTGGTTGATGTGAACCCGATCCTTGCGGATGTCCATGGGGGTGAATGGCGTCTCGTCGGTGAAGATCTCGGCACGCTCATAAGCACCGCGAGCATCGTCCCCCACAACACTGGAGCCTGAGGTATGCAGCAGCACTTTTCCGCTGCCGCTCAGGGCGCTGATAAAGGTTTGGACCGAGGCCAGATGATCCGAATTGGCCGCATTCACGACCGCGTCTGCAGCATGCGCCTGTTCGCTGAGAATGAACGCGTCATCCAGGGTACCGAGCACAGGGGTGATGCCCAGCGCCAGCAGCGCACTGCGCTGCTCCGGATTACGCAGCAGGCCAGTGACTTCATGACCCGCATCTACCAAGTATTTGGCAATCGAACCGCCGATGTAACCGGTCACACCGGTAACGAAAATTTTCAATGTTCTGTCTCCTTCGCATCTTGAGTTTGCCCGGCCTTTACTTGAAACAAAGGCGCGGTCATTCCTGGTTAAGGAATCTCTTCACGATACGATGGGGTCCGTTTGTGAGCTAGACTGCTCTAACTACAAGTATCTGTGAATACAGTTCATGCTAAATCTCAAAGACATCAACCGCTCTGGCGAAATGGAAGTGTTCACCCGAGTCGTCAACGCAGGCACCTTTTCCGAGGCTGCCCGGCTACTGCACATGTCGCCCTCGGCGGTGAGCAAGTTGATCGCCCGATTGGAAACGCGGCTGGGTGCGCGTTTACTTCATCGCTCCACCCGACGCCTCGAGCTCACGGCCGAAGGCGAGCGATTCAACAATGAGTGCCTGCGGATACTTGAGCTGATTGACTCCGCCGAACGTGATGTTGCCAATGTGGCCAAACCTAGCGGGTTGATTCAGGTCAATGCCAACCTTCCCTTTGGCCTGCATTGCTTGTTACCGCAATTGCCTGATTTTCTGGCGGCTTACCCGGACATCACCCTGAACGTGGAGTTGACCGATACTGTTGTGGATCTACTGGAACGACGCGCGGATGTCGCGATACGTACCGGACCGATGAAGGAGTCGAGCCTGGTTCAGCGTCGACTGGGTGAAAGCCGCATGATCACGGTGGCGTCACCGGCGTACATCGCACGATACGGTCAGCCGAAAACCCTGGATGACCTGCAGCGACATAATCGGCTGAGCTTTGGTTTTCATCGTCATTCGCAGGCCTGGGTTTATCGCGACGCCGAGGGCCAGCGCATCGAGATTGAACCCAAAGGCAATGCCTTGCTCAGCGATGGCGAGAGCATGCGCCAGTCTGCGCTGGCGGGATTGGGTATCGCTCGACTCGCGAGCTTCCATATTAATGCCGATATCGAGTCGGGGCGTTTGATACCGCTGCTGGAGCCATTCAACAGCGGTGAAACCGAGGCGATTCATGCGGTGTTTATCGGCCCGGGACAGCAACTGCCCCATCGCGTCAGGGTTTTTATTGATTTTCTGTTGGAAAGGATTGGCCCGCATCTCAGACCTTGATAAAGGCAGGTCAAGCAGCCATTTTCAGAGTTTTGTTAAAGCAGTCTTCTGTAACCCTTGAAAGACTTCAGCCCGAGCCTGGGGCAAGATTTTGCGCATAACAACAAACAAGGCCGCTTTCATGGATTATCAACTGACTGGCAAAACCGCACTCATCACAGGCGGGGCGACAGGCATTGGCAAGGCCATCGCCCAACGCTTCATCCTCGAAGGTGCAAAGGTTGTCATTAGCGGGCTATTGGCAGACGAAGTGAATGCTGCTGTGCAAGAACTGGGCGACTCCAGCAGGGGCCTGGTTGCCGATCTGACGCAGGACGGGGCGGCGGAGCACCTGGTCAACATGGCCCTGGAGTCCGGCCCGATCGACTTCCTAATCAATAATGTCGGGATATTCGAGGTCAGGGATTTTTTCGAAACAGACGATGCCCAGTGGTTTCATTACTTCAACGTCAATGTCATGAGCGGTGTGCGCATGACGCGCCTTGTCATGAAGGACATGCTCAACCGCGGGCATGGGTCGATTGTCTTCATCAGCAGTGAGTCCGCCGTCAAGCCGCAGCCGTGGATGGTTCACTATGGCGCGATGAAAACTTGTCTGCTGGGTATCTCCAGGGCTTTGGCGGAGTTGACCAAGGGCACTGCGGTGCGCGTGAACTCGATACTCCCCGGGCCTACCTGCACCGAGGCGGTCAAGCACTATCACCGGGAAATCGCGGAAGAGAAGGGCATCTCGGCGCAACAGGTGGTATACGACTATTTTGACGAGACCGAACCGACATCCCTGATCAGACGCATGATCGAGCCCGAAGAGGTGGCCTGCAGCGTCCTGCACCTGGCAGCATCGCCGGCGCTCAACGGCATGGCCATGCGCATTGAAGGTGGAACCATACGCTCGATACTTTAAAGCGGTAGCCGCTCTCACGCCCTTGCGAGAGGACAGCACGTCACAGTGCTGTCCTCTTCTTGCCTATCCCGCAGACAGGGCCGTCCGGGCCACCTCAGCGAAATAATGTGCACCGGTGGTCAGTACATTGTCGTTGAAATCGTATTTGGCGTTGTGGAGCGGAATACCCCCTTCATCCGCCTTTTCGCCATTGCCGATGAATACAAAATTACCGGGTACGACTTGAAGGAAGGCACCGAAATCCTCCGAGATCATCATCGGCTGGATTTCAGCATTCACCTTGTCTGCGCCAACGATTTTTGTCGCGGCAGCAACAGCGATGGGGGTGCACTGCGCCCAGTTCACCGTCGGTGCGAACTCGTGGGAGTATTCGAATTCGCAGGAAGCGCCATGGAGCCTGCAAATACCTTCTGCAACTTCTCGCATCCGCGTTTCCAGCATGGACTGGACGTCGGGTGCATAGCTGCGAGTGTCGCCCTTGATCACAACATGGGTTGGAATCGCATTGCGGATTCCATCAGTGATGAACTCTGTGCACGAAATCACCGCCGGAACGCTCGGGTCGAGGTTTCGGGAAATGATGGTCTGCAACGCCAACACCACTTCAGCCGCAATGACGATTGGGTCAATCCCCATGTGAGGCCGTGCCGCATGGGTCCCCTGGCCTTTGATTCGAATAGCGAAGTTATCTTCACTGGCCATGATCCCCCCTGAGCGAGTCGCGATCGATCCAGCGGGGAGCCCGGGCATGTTATGAGCACCGTAGATCGCATCAACAGGAAAACGCTCAAACAGACCGTCGGCGATCATCGCTTTTGCACCACAGCCGTGTTCTTCGGCGGGCTGGAAAATGAAACGCACGGTGCCATTGAAATCGCGACTTTCGGTCAATAGCCGCGCGGCTCCGAGGATCATCGTCATGTGGCCGTCGTGACCGCAGGCATGCATCTTCCCGGCGGATACGGAGGCGTGATCGCGTCCCGGCGCATCTTCATGGATATGCAGTGCATCCATATCGGCACGCAAGCCTACGACCGCCGGGCTATCACCGATCTTCAGACTCGCGACCAACCCCGTGCCACCAATACCTCGGTGAACTTCCAGGCCCATAGAGGTGAGCGCATCGGCAACGTAGTTTGAGGTTTGCAGCTCTTCGAAGCCGACCTCGGGGTGTTGGTGCAAGTGATGACGCCAGCTCACAAGCTGTGCGTGGAATTCGTCTTGGTTGATCACTGGAGGTGCTCCTTCTCTCTTCGAATCACAGATGTTTTCGTTTCTGCCATTGACGCTGGCGGTCGATCACTGCTTCGTCGGATTCACCCACCAGGCTTTCGTACACTGTCGGTGCAGTAGCGCCTTCGGTACTGATGATCAGGATGCGAGAGTCACTGTTGAGGCCGATTTTTCTGGCTGCTTCCGAATCGCGCACCAGTATTTGAACAGCCGCCAGACCGGCCACCCCAGACTCACCGGCAACGATGGGAATATCGTTTGCGCTCCCTTGAGCGAGCTTGCGCATTGCGGTTACAGCTTCGTGGTCAGCAATGGTCAAAAAGAAATCGATGCTCGGCTCCAGGAATCGCCAGGCGAGGGGAGAGGTTTCACCACAGGCCAAACCCGCCATGACGGAATCTACCGAGCCTGTCGCTTTGGCAGGACGACCCTGAATCGCGCTTTGATAAAGGCAATCGGCTTGCCGGGGTTCGACCATCACGAATGCAGGTCGTTGGTCTTGATAAATTTCCCAGAGATAGCTGCTGATCCCGGCGGCCATTCCGCCAACGCCCCCCTGCAGGAAGACGTGGGTAAAGGGGCAGGGCGCTGCGGTATCCCCCGTGGTTTGCTCTATCAGTTCGGCGGCGATGGTGCCGTAACCCTGCATCACATCACGAGGGACAATCTCATAACCTTCGTATGACGTATCGGAGACGACGGGCCATCCATTTTGTTGAGCAACCTTGGCCGTATGCTCGACAGACTCATCGTAGTTGCCTTCAATGCGGATGATGCGAGCACCGTACGCCGCAATGGCAGCCTCGCGTTCGGCACTCACATTGGCGTGCAAGACGATGACGCATTTGCAGCCGACGCTTTGAGCGGCAGCAGCCAGTGCCCGGCCATGATTTCCGTCGGTGGCACTGATAACGGTGAAGTCACGAAGGCGTTCCCGATACCTGCCGGTAATAAGCCCTTTGGGGTCGAAGGACTCCAGGGGCATGAGACGCAGAATCAGCCTGATCAGCGCGATGGGGGCACCGAGTGCCTTGAAGCTGGCCAAGGGTGAGCGTGTCGACTCATCCTTGACCCAAAACCGGGCGACACCAAGCTCTGCTGCAATCCCGGGAAGCTCCCACAGCGGCGTTGCGTCCTGGCTCAGATGCTCCCAGCTCGATAGCCAGTCTCGTGATTCATGTGCTGAGCCGACGCTCATGACTTCCTTGAGGTCGGCAGGATAAGGGCAACGAGAGGCGCGAGGATTTACGAATAACATACCGGTTCCTTGTAACTCATTGAGAAGTGGCGTGTGGATAGGCGCGGATGGCGTTGCTTTGGGTGCAATGTCAGCGAGTGGCATGGTCAGTCATGCGCTCGTCGTTCTGTAGCGCCCTAAAAACTGACGTACGCGTTCACTGTCTGAATTCGTGAAGAATTTTTCCGGTGCAGCCCGTTCAATGATCTGTCCTTTTTCAATGAAGACCACTTCATTTGATACGGCGCGAGCGAACTCCATTTCATGAGTGACGATGACCATGGTGAAACCGTCCTCGGCCAGCGAGCGCATCACCGCAAGGACTTCTCCGACAAGCTCCGGATCGAGAGCAGAGGTCGGTTCATCGAACAAAATGACTTCAGGGTTCATCGCCAGGGCTCTGGCAATGGCCACGCGTTGTCGTTGTCCACCCGACAAAGACCAGGGGTAGGCATCGTGCTTATGGGACAGTCCTACCTTTTCCAGCAGCGCAATGGCGTGATCGTTGGCATCCTTTCGGCTGACGCCCATGACATGAACAGGGGCCTCGGTAACATTCTGGAGCACCGTGAGATGCGGCCAGAGATTGAAGCTTTGGAACACCATGGCGGTTCGAGCGCGCATGGCTGAAAGTTCGCGGTTTGACATGGGTTTAACCCCACCGCTCTTGACACCCATGCGATCCCCGCCGATGTAAATCTCACCGCCGTCAGGAACCTCCAGCCAGTTGATGCAGCGCAGCATCGTGGATTTACCTGAGCCGGATGAGCCTAAAACGCTGACGGTTTGTCCTCGTTCAACGTTGAGATTGATCCCGCGAAGAACCTCGATACCGGCGAAGTGTTTATGGAGGTCACGTATTTCAACGACCGGAGCTGACTTATTCATTTACCAATCCTCTTTTCTGCGCTCGCCGGCCCAGGCGACGTAATAACGCCTCTACACACAATGTGATGGACCAATACAGAACAATCACAAATATGAAGGGTGGTAGCGGAACGAAGTATTTAGCTTGAACTGCAGATGCCGCGGCCGTTAGATCCATCAGGGTGATGATCGATAAAAAGGCGGTGTCCTTTAGCAGGCAGACTAATTGGTTGCCAAACAGCGGACCTGAACGCATTACCATTTGCGGCAGTAAGATTCTCCAATACATCTTGGAGTTGATGAAACCATGAGCGCATGCAGCTTCTGCCTGGCCAGAGGGTAACGAAGTTCTCGCCGCACGGAGGATCTCGGCGAAATAAGCGCCGTGATAAGTAATCAATGCAATGAACCCGGCCGACCAGACATCCATGCTGATGCCAACGTTAGGAAGGCCGTAATAAAGCAGGTATAAAAAAATCAGGAACGGCAGCATCCGCATGAGATCCAATCCCCCACGTACAAACCGTCTGGGAATATTGTCCCGTCCTTCTAACAGGAAGGCGATGAAGCAGGCCAACAGAAATGAAAACACGGCCGATACGCAAAAGAGTATGAGTGTGTTCTGGAGGCCAACCGAGAAAACATCCAGGTTGTCCCACAGCATTTTAATTCCGTTCATGGGGTCCCCTACATGGCCAGGCGCTTGGCGCGCGAATCGGCGATCCGCTGGAAGCGAACAAGGCCACCAATGATCAAAATGTAAAGAAGGCCTGCCGCGAGGATGGGCGGAAGCGGATCGTAGGTCACAGCAGCAATCCGGTTGGTGACACGGGTTAAATCCACAATGCCAATCATCGCAATCGCCGGACTGCTTTTGACCAATAGCGACATTTCATTCACCAGTCCGGGAAGACTTGTCGTCAGCATCTGCGGAAGCATGATGCGTCGCAGGGTCAATCCCGTGGTCATGCCTGCTGCTTTTGCCGCCTCCAGTTGTTCACGCGAGAAGCTCGTCAGGGCGCTACGCCAGATCTCGGCGTTAAATGCGGTGGTATTGATCGTCATCGCCGCAATGGCGACAACTCTCGCATCGACTTCCCAGCCAACGGAAGGTGCTATTACGAACAAAAATAAAACCAGGGTGACCATCGGCGTAGCCCTGATCAAGCTGACATACACAGCGAGAGCCTGACTGACGACAGGGATTTTTGCTGCTCGCAACATCGCAACAACCAGCCCCAGGATAATGCCAAACACTATAGATACGCCGGAAACCCAAATGGTCGTCCAGCCAGCATAAAGTAGAGTGATCCAGTCACTGCTATCCATTGAGTACATCCTTCGAACAAGTCTTTCGGCTCTTTGCTATCTAGCGAGTCAAAAGAAGTAGTTGCCGACCTGACCATCGTTGACAACTCTTTTTGCCAACGATGGAGGCGCTCAGATTATTTCGCCGTCAGCTGTGTAAATTGTTCACCGGAAGTAATGGGGTCGTGGGGCAGGTTGTCGAAAGATTGTCCGAGCCACTTCTTCTGTAGCTCAGCGAGTTTGCCGGTTTCGCGCAAATGGTTAACAAAACCACTCAGATAGTCGAGTAGTTCCTTGTTCCCCTTGGCCACCGGCCAAGCGATATAACCCATGCTTGAAGTGGCCTCGCCAACTGCAAATACTTTTGGTCGCTCTTTCACCAGCATGTTGGCAGGCACGATCGAGTTGACGACGTAGTCCAGCCGATGATTAGCCAGGTCGGCATACGCCTCCGGGTAAGATTGATACTGCACAATCTTGCCTATCGCTCCGCCGGAGGCTTTCAGTTTTGCATCCAGTTGCGTCAATCGTGCCAGTTGGGCACCACCGGCCTGTACACCCACGGTCATCCCCGAAAGGCTTGAAATGTTCTTGATGCGGTCGTCATCTGCCCGCTTGATGTAATACGAGACCTCGGGGGCGACCGGTGCAACGAAATCAAACGCTCCCAACCGCTCCTCGGTAACGCCAGCACCCGTGATTGCTGCGTCGTATTTACCGGATGTGACACCGGCCAGCAGGCCGGTCCAAGGCATAATGTCCTGGTTTACCTTGAATTGTGCGTACTTGCGCAGCTCCGCGATAACGTCCTTGTGGAAGCCGTCCGACTCACCATCCTTGATAAACTCAAAGGGGTAGTAGCTGTCTTCAGTTGCAACATTGAGTGTGCCGCGACTTTTGATCTCTGCCAGGCTGGCCGCATTAGCCATGCTGGTAAAACCAAGGGTAGCGCTGAGGATAATACTTGCCGCGCCAATGGCGAGAAGGCGACCCGCTTTGAACATGACACTTCGGTCTGTGCGCTTTTCTTGAACGATATGCATCGTGAAACTCCCATCGGATAGGTGGCGGGGCAGTACCAAACTAAAAGCTGCGATTGATGTTGGGATAGCTTTGATCATGCTTTCTCCGCTCTTATTGTTTTTTGCAGTTGAAGGCGCAGCCCTTGCCTGACAGGCAGGTGGGATAGAAGGATGCTAATGCGCCGAATGTGCACGATTACTCGAAAATCGAGTGGTCAAATGCATCATCGTTGCGTTTTCAGTATTTTGTTGCGCGGGTTGGGGGAGAGGGTGCGAGAGTGGAGGGGCTTTACGCAACGAATGAGCGTTCAGTGCGCTTTTCTGCTGTAATGGGTTCGCCCAAGCGAAGGAGACTCAAGATGCAACTTGATGCCTATGACCGAAAAATCCTCAGCTTCCTTCAAGAGAACAATCGGATTTCCCAGCGCGAATTGGCAGAAGGCGTGAACCTGTCTCCCTCTGCGGTCAATAGAAGAATCGCAGCATTGGAATCTGCAGGTGTAATAAAATACAACGTCAGTATCGTGGACCCAGCTGCTGTAGGGCGCCCCATTACCGTTATTGTCGAAGTCAAGCTCGAGAATGAGCGACTTGACTTGCTGGATGAGATAAAAAAGCGCTTCGTTAGTTGTCCGCAAGTGCAACAGGTTTATTACGTGACGGGCGACTTTGACTTTTTGTTGGTGTTGAACGTCAAGGATATGACTGAGTATGAGCAACTCACTCGTGAACTTTTCTTTTTTGGGAATATCAAGCAGTTCAAGACATTCGTGGCGATGCAGAACAACAAAAGAACTTTTGCGATACCCATGGATATTGAGTGAAGTGCAGTTCCATGCAGGCCGGCAGTGCGGATTTGTCCCGCGCCACCGGTTCACCGCCCCTTTATAGGCGGACATGCAGCTGATGTCCTGTCACCGACCTTCCACAGGCCAGGTGTCGGAGAGGCGATAGCCAGAGGGGAAGGGGTCTGTTGGATCGAGTGTGTGCTGATGGGTACCGGTAATCCAGGCTTGTCCAGAGATGATGGGACTAATGCCAGGCCGGCCGCCGACCAGCAACTCAGAGTCAATGCGACAGTCGAATTCGGTGCCAAGGATCGACTGACCGATAAAGCGGTCACCTACCTTCATTTGGCCCTTGGCAAGCAAAACCGCCATTCGCGCGGAACAACCCGTACCGCAAGGGGAGCGATCGATCTTCCCGGGACGGATAGCTACAGCATTGGCTGCTGTCAGCACGCCATTTTTCATCTCGACCGGGTTGGCGATCTGGCAGAAGGAGATGTGGTTCCATTCGGCATTTTCCGGATGTGCGAAGCCCAATTGCTCGTTGGCCGCCTGGGTGATTTTCATGCCGTAGTCGGCAATGTCCCGAGCCTCGTCGGGGGTGAGCGAGAAGCCAAGTTTTTTCGCGTCGGTGATCACAAAGCTGTCACCACCATAGGCCGTATCCACCAGTAGGGTGCCGATCCCCGGCACTTCGATCATGACGTCGAGCTTATCGGCAAATGACGGTACGTTGCGCACACTGATGCGTTCCGCCTTGCCATTGCGGCAGGTCGCAACCACCTCGATCAATCCCCCTGGCGGCTCAAGGAACATGCGGGTCTGCGGCTCCACCATGGGAATGATGCCGGTCTCCAGCAGCACGGTCGCCACACACATGGAGTTGGAACCGGACATGGGAGGCGTGTCGCACGGTTCCATGATGATCCAGCCCATGTGCGCTTTCGGATGCTTGGGAGGCACCAGCAAATTGACATGCCGGAACACCCCGCCGCGGGGTTCGTTCAAGACGAAGTTGCGCAGGGTTTGATCGGTTTCAATGAATTGGCGCTGATCCCAGATGGTTTCACCCGGAGGGGGCGCGACGCCGCCGACAATGACGTCGCCAACTTCACCCGCTGCATGGCAACTGACGACATGGATGACTTTGGATGATCGCATGTTATTTCCTCCGGGAATTCACGGGCGCATGCCGCCCAGGCAGTATTGAAAATGCAGAAATTGAAAGCGGTTGCCATGGCTGCTGTTAATCGCCAGCCGAAGTCCGCTGGTAGGCCAGAATCGCTGCCGCAAGGTCTTCCACCGAAGCGCCAACCGATTTGAACATCGTCATGGCCAGCTCTGGTTCCTTCAGGGCGGAGCGCCCTGAGTGTTTGCCGGCACACAGTTCGCTGAACTCGGCGATGACATCGGTTTCGGTGATGACACCGTTGCGAATCGGCTGAATCAGGTCACCGGTCTCCGCGAGAGCGCCCTCACGGGTGTCGACGAAAATGCTGCAGCGTGCCACGACGTCGTCATCGACTTCGCGCATGGTCGGGGTGAAGCTGCCGACCAGATCCAGATGCACTCCCGGCTGCAACCATTGACCCTTGATCACCGGTTCGGTGGCCAAGGTCGCGCAACTGATGATGTCGGCTACCGCCGCGGCAGTGGGCAGTTCCTGGAGTGTCACCGCCTGAGCCTGGAGTCCCTGGGCGCGGAGGTCGCTGGCGAAGGCTCTTGCTGCTTCGATGTTGAGGTCATGAACCAGCACCTCTTCCAGATCCCGAACCGAGCGGTGAGCACTGACCAGATAACGGCCCATGCGCCCAGCCCCGACCATCAGCAGGCGTTTCGAGTTGGCACGTGACAGATAACGCGAGGCCAGGGCGGAAGCGGCGGCGGTGCGACGGGCCGTCAGTTCGTTGCCGTCAAACTGCCCCAGCGGCAAACCGGTTTTTGCGCAGCTCAGGAGATAGTGACTGCTGAGACCCGGCTGACCTTTGGCATTGTTGCCGGGGAACACGGTGACTTGTTTGACCCCCAGGTATTCACCTTCGATCCAGGCCGGCATCAGCAGCAGCATGGCGGCGGGATCGCCCGGAACTTCGATTTTGTGGTGGTGACGCACAGGGGAGTGCACGGTGCGCGTGAAGATATCGCACAACGCATCCATCAGCGCGTCCCAGGGCAGGGCGTCGGTCAATTGTTGGGCATTCAAATACATGAGAAACACTCGATATTGGAGGAGGGGGAAATGCAGTGCTTGCGTGATTGGCTTTCAGCGTCGGGGCCGCGAGCAATCGGTCACTGAAGCACCCAGCGGATCGCCGGCAATCACCCAGTCAGAAGCCGCCACATCTGTGAAGGTAATGGTCACGTCCTTGGGCTCGGAGCCAAGGATTCTGGCGAAGGCGGCGGTAATCTCACGCGCCAGTTGGTGCTTTTTCTCGTCCTGCCGTCCGGCGAGCATTTCGATTCTTACAATTGGCATTCCAGGGTTCTCCTGAGTATTCGAGTCGCGTGCCTCAATGGCGCGGATGTTTCAGTCCCGTATCAAAGAATCAGCATGTAGTCATTGGCGATGGGTACCCACATCAAGTCGTGGACGACGGATCTGACGTCGTCACGCTTGGCGGTTTTCTTTGCGCGCTGTTGATGGCCGCCGACTTCGTCAGTCTGCGATTTGTCGCCTGCGTTTTTTTTCGGGTTTTGCATGCAGGGCTTCTCCTGTTGTTTTTATAGGTAGAGGTGCAGCGCAAATGCTGCCGTTAGCCGCTTGACACCGGATGAGTCAAACTCTAGATTGAATATCGTATACGTTAAAGAGGGTGTCAACGGGTTTTTAATGGCTGTCGGGTAGCGTCAGCGACCAGGCAAGGCTGGATCACCTGACAGACCGGCCGATGGTAAGCTGTAATCTGATATAGAATACGTTATTCGATCGTGGCTTCCCGATTGCACACATGGAGTTCAAATTGCCCCTAAGTCCTGCAGATCTGCCTTCGCTAGGCTCGGCGCCAACGGCGTCCGACATCATCGCCAATCATATTCGCGAGGCAATCATCACTGGCGACTTCGACGAAGGCGAACCGATTCGCCAGGACGACGTCGCCAAGCTTTTTGATGTCAGCAAAATCCCGGTGCGCGAAGCGCTCAAACGGCTCGAAGCCGAGGGCCTGGTCGAGTTTCAACGCAATCGCGGTGCTGTTGTCAAAAGCATTTCAGAGCCGGAAATTGCGCAGATCTTCGAAGTCCGGGCGATGCTGGAGTCCAGCGCGCTGAAACTGTCCGTGCCGTTGATGACCGAAGCCACCTTCAAGAGAGCCGAGCAGTATTGCGACGAATTCGCCCAAGAGACGAACGTTGCACGCTGGGCAGAACTCAACTGGCAGTTTCATTCCTGTCTGTACGAGGATGCCAATCGACCATTCCTGATGAACCTCATCCGCTCGGTCAATGACCGTATCGAGCGCTACTTGAGAATTCAGCTGACACTTTCCGGTGGTACAGGGGTTGATGATCGCGAACATCGGCAAATCCTCGCAGCGTGCCGCAACGGCGATGCCGATGAAGCCGCCGAGTTGCTGCGTCAGCACATCACCAAGGCCTGCGAGTCGCTGCTGACCAACATCCGTAAGTAAGTCCAGCCGTTAAGTGCTGTGCATCGCCGTAGCCCTCGCTGCGGCGATTTGGTTTTGATGATCTAAGTATACGATATCTGATAATGCCTCGATTTAACGCTGCCTTAAGGGGGATACATGGCACCTGTTCATTCTTCTGAGCATCCTCGTCTGTTTTCAGAAAGGGTCGTTGTTGTGGGTGGGGGAATCGTCGGGGTCTGTTGTGCCCTGTATCTGCAGAGGGAGGGCTATGCGGTGCTGCTGATCGACCCGGCCGCGGCGGGTGACAGCACAGCCAAATGGAGTTGCGGCCAGATGGCAATCGGCGAAGTGATTCCGCTCTCAAGGCCGGGTGTGATGCAGAAAATACCCGGTTGGCTGCTCGATCAGAAAGGGCCGCTGGCGTTAAGAGCAAGCGCGCTGCCGGGTATGCTGCCGTGGTTCCTGAGGTTTCTGGCGTGCGCCCGGCAGGCGAAAACGGAGGAGATTGCTCGGGACATCGCCAGCCTTACTCACCATGTCCATGCTGATTATGCGCCGCTGCTGCAGGCCTGTTCCGAGCAGGCACTGCTGCGTGAAGTCCCGGTAATCAAGCTGTTCGAGTCCGCCGCAGGCCTGGAGCAAGAACGTCCCCATTTGGCGTTTCGCACGGCCCTTGGCTTCAAGGCAGAAGTACTCGATGCCGCCGCGATAGCCGATCTCGAACCGTCCTTGGCCGGTACATTCAGCCATGGCTTGCTGTTCCCCGACTGGCGCTCGGTCAGTGATACCGAAGGATTCATTACGGCGCTGACGCAAAGCTTTATCGATCAGGGCGGCGTTCGGGTGCGAGGTCAGGTCAAACGGCTGGATGAGGCGGTCGATCAGGCAAGCGGCGTCACACTGACCAACGGTGAGCGTTACGCCGCTGATCATGTGGTGATTGCGGCAGGTATCGGTTCGCGAGCGTTTTTTGATCAGCTTGGTGCACAAATTCCACTGGCCGGTATCGCCGGGTATCAGGTGCTTCTACCGACACCGGAGGTGGCTGTACACCACTCGGTGATCTTCCCCGATGGCGGGTTTTGCTTCAGCCCGATGACCCGCGGCCTGCAGATCGGCGGAACCATGGAGTTTGCCCGGCCCAATGCCGAGCCGAACTTCAAGCGCGCCGAAATCATTCTGGAGAAGGCTCGAAAGATCCTTCCTCGCCTGCAACTGGACAACCTCGAATACGGTGTCGGCTACCGCCCGTACCTGCCCGATACCAAGCCGGTGATCGATCGCAGTGCGCGGTTATCGAATGTGTTCCTGGCGCTCGGTCATGGTCAGCTCGGCCTGACATTGGGCGCCACGACCGGACGACTCATCGCACAGATGGTCGCCGGTCGCACGCCTGCGCAGAATCTGGCGCCCTTCAGCGCCACGCGTTTTTCCCTGTGACGGGTAAACGGCCGGCGCCCGGTTTATCCCTCTGACTTGCGCATGAAGTTCAGGCCGGCTGCTGCGGTGGCAAAGCCCCATTTCTCATAGAAAGGGACCATGTCATCCAGGCAGTAGAGTTCGCGATGCTTGATGTCGACCAGCGCTGGATCGTTCAGCACGGTGTTCATTAACACACCGCCAAGGCCCGTACCGCGCCATGTTTCCTTGACGATGATGTCGAAGATCATCGCTTTATAGACGCCGTCGGTCATCGCCCGGGCGAACGCGACGAGTTCATCATTGTGCGGGTCGATGAAAGCGAAGAGGGGGCCACCCGATTGCAGCATCTTTTCCACGTCTGCCTTGTTGCGTCCCTTGGTCCACCATTCGGTTTGAAAAAGCGCCACTAGCTGATCAATGTGTGAAGAGGTCAGCGAACGATGGAATTCCAGTTTCCCGGTGTCACGCGATAGGTTACTCATGTCTGCTTCCGAATAGTGCTTGTGAGATGGGTTGAGTGTGTCTGTGGTGAAGGTCACGCGTTAGTGACCAGGTGAAGCAGGTTCGCCAGGGTATCTTTTGCAAGCGGTATGCCCAGGGTTTGCGCGGTGTGTCGGTTCTTGTAGCGACGCTCACCCGGCAAGCGATCCTGACCGGCTTCAATCAATTGCTTGCAGAGCACCGCCGCACGTTGGCTGAAGTCGGTCAATCCACCTCGATTCGGATCGATAACGATCAACAATTGCCCGGCCTTCGGTGTCTGCGCGCCAACGCACTGGCCGAAATCGTTCTCGAAAGACAATTGCCCTCCGGTCAATGCACCTGCCAACAGTTCGACCATGAGTGCAATCGAGGAGCCTTTGTACCCCCCGAACGTATTCAGCGCTCCGCCGGCCAGCACCGCATGGGGATCGGTGGTGGCGGCACCTGAACTGTCGACGCCGGCACCGGGCGGGAGCGGTTTGTTGTCGAGCGCATGAAGCCGGACTTCACCGTTGGCCATGACGCTGGTTGCCTGATCCACCACGAGCGGATCGGCGTTGGCTACCGGTATGGCAAAGGCAATCGGATTGGTGCCGAAAACCGCAGTGTGCCCACCATGCGGGACGACATTGGCCAGACCGTTGACGAAGCTGATAGCGACTAGCCCTTTGCGGGCAAACGGTTCAATGTCTGGCCAGAGCGCACTGAAGTGATGGGAGTTGCGAATGGCAACGACGACCACGCCAGTGCGTTCGATCGCTTCATCAACGGCGCTCGCGGCGGCGGCCAGGGCCGGTTGTGCGAATCCGTTCCGGGCATCGATGCGGATGAATGAGGGACTGACAACGTTAACCTCGGCTTCAGCTTGCCCATCTACCCATCCGCTCTTCAACGAGGCCGCATAACCGGGCATGCGGAAGATGCCGTGACTGAGGGCGCCATCTTGCTCGCAGCCTGCACAATTGGTGGCCAGAATATCGGCGACGAACGCAGACGTCCCATGGCCTATGAAGATTTCCTTCAGCAGCGCTGTGAGTTCGTCGAAGTCCATGCGCACTAAACGGTGTTCGTCTGTCATGGTGTCAATCACCTGTTGAAAGAAAGTCGGGGCGGGTTGGGCGCGGCGGCGGGTCATCATTACTGCGTGAGGCCGCGAGGAATTTGCGCAGGCAGTTTTCCAGCAGACGCGATACGTTGTTGTCGTAATGGTTGTGCGACAGGCTGCCGCAAAACGTGATGGAGCCGACCGAGAACAGGCCGCCGCCATTTTCATCAATGCCGTAGACGATGTTGGAACGGATGCCTCCATAAGGTCGCGGTCCACCGTCAAAGACGCCTGGAAGCAGCAGCTCTTCGAAGGTGGTTTCGAAGGTCGGACCATGACCTTCGGAGGCGGCAATCACCGTCACGAAATCCGGGGTTCCCAGATCCGAACAGACCTGGTCGATTTCGAAGCCGGCAGCGCCGCCTCCCGAAAGACCGAAGTCCCCGATTTTTTGCCCCTGGGGAATGCCCTCGAACAGGAAGGCCAATTCACTGTGAAACGATTCCGGGGTGCGGACGTAATACGTTCCCTCGAACGCGCCTTCAGCGGTGAAACCCACGCCGGCGACTTGTTGTGGTGCGATGCCGTTGCGGCGCCACAGCCCCCCGTATTCGCCATCGAGTTGGTGGTAATACTCGCCGGGTTGGCTGGCCCAAACCCGCATGCCGCCTTCCGCCCGGCGCACCTCGATCATGTGCGGGTGACTTGGGTCGCGGCCGATTTTCCAATAAAAGCCGTTACCGCCCAGGTACATCAACTTTCCGCCGCCTTTTCGATAGGCGATCAGTGCTTCCAGCGTGCGGCGGGTGTGATATTCAGGCTGGGTGCCGGTCAGCACGACATCGTAGTGCGCCAGGGCATCGACGCCATCACGGTCGAGGTCTTCATCGGTGATGACATCGAACTCGAAGCCTTTGGCTTTCAACCAGTCCGTCAGGTGTGAGTCCGATGCGAAGCCACGCATACCCGATCCATTCTCGTCGGGGTAGACCAGATAGCCCGGACGCATCGTCATGATCGGCCGCAGTCGGGACGAAAGGGTTATCCCTGAGCCATCCGGGTGGCGGTTGTAGTTTGAGTACCCAAAGGCACCCACCACATCCGGGTTATGCGGATAGGCGTTCCATTCCCTGACACGGTTTTGCAGTGCGCCAGCGAATGTTCCGCGAGCATGGTTCGCGTAGGCCATGTAGGTGAATGTGGGCGCCAGAAAGAGGATTTTACGGCGGGGTGAGTCTGCGCCTGGCAGCACGTAGAAGGGAATGGTGTCGCTGCCTGAATGGTTATCGACTATCAGGCCGTAGACACCCGATGGTACGCCCGCAGGCACTCGAACCGCCAAGGTGGTGCTCCATTGGCAATCGCTCAGATCATCGGCGTGAAAGGCGATGGCTGCGTATTCTCCTGGCGCGCTTTTCCAGTCCATGTTTCGCCCGGTCCAGGCCGAGGACCGCACGCCACGCATCGGCATGTTGACCAGGGTGAGATGGCGCGAAGGATCAATGTCATCTTCAACCGTTTGCTTGTGTACATCCTTTGCGAGTGACCAGCGCGCAAGCACTTGCGTGTCAGTTGTCGCGCCATCCTGCGAGCGGGTCAGGAAGGGCGCTTCGATGGAACCGTTGAAGCAATCGACGGGATGGCCGTTCCAGATTGCAGCGAGACACAGGTGACTGGTGTCCTTGAGGAGGACTTGAAGCTCCTCCAGCCGGGTGCTGGCTTCGGCGGTTTTTCGACTATCCACGAGCGTCGAGCGAATGACGACGTCCTGCCGGCCGAAGCAGATTTCCAGTTGGCTCCATCGGTTGCTTTCCAGAGGGAGGGAGACCTCTTGGCGGCTGGGAATTCCCAGCCTTTTCAAAAGCAACCTTCCCTGGTTGAGCGCCACTGCGAAGCCCGTCGTTCCAGCCTCATCCTGCAGTGAACAAATCACTTGGTCGGTGGCGCTGAACAGCGTGGGTTTAATGAGCAGTGACAGCGTCAGGTTGCGTGCGTCGCGGATGGAGGGCAGGGGGCCTATTGCACACGATCCGAGGTGAGTCGCTTGCTCGGTCGCGCGATAGCTTGGCTCCAGACCGAAATCCACTTCCGTGCTTTTGAGGCCGGGGCCCTGTGGATTGGGATCGCAGCAGTCCAACCTGACAACCTTGGCGCAGATGTCCCGATCACCGATCGAGGAAACTTTGAATTCGAGCATTTCTCCAGGCCGTGCGCTCAACGGCGTCACGTAGCCGATCACTGCCGGGAAATCGATATCTGAATGGGCCATAGACCTGCTACCTGATGTTTATATCGAATATCGTATACTATTAAATCGCTGTCAACGACATCGTAGCCGTACGCGTCTCGCCGTTCTTTTTCTTCTTTAAATGCATTCGTTTTTTCACCAGTTGGCGTTGTCGCGATTGGCGACGCCACTCAATTTGACAGTTGACTCGTATCGTTTATCGTATACCATATCTGAAATGGCGCAAAAGACGCGCCATCACCCAGCGTTCATAACAATCAGATCTGGAGAATTCGAATGCAGTACGAAAGGTCGTTTACCACTGTCGAGATGCATACAAGCGGAGAAACCTTCCGCCTTGTTACCCAAGGGCTGCCAAAGGTGCCGGGCGCCACCGTCATCGAGCGCGGCATCTGGTTGGAAAAAAATGCAGATCAGTACCGCCGCGCGCTGATGCTTGAGCCGCGTGGGCATAAGGATCTTTACGGTGGCTTTCTGACTGAGCCCGTTCATCCTGAAGCGGATTTCGGCGTCATTTTCCTGAACAACTCGGGTTACAGCCCCCATTGCGGGCACGGTGTCATCGCGTTGGCAACCGCTGCCGTGGAATTGGGCTGGGTTGAGCGTAAATCCCCGGAGACGCGCGTAGGCATCGACGTACCTTGCGGCTTTATCGAAGCCTTTGTTGAGTGGGATGGCAAGCGCGCAGGCGCCGTGCGTTTCGTGAACGTGCCGTCATTTATCTTCAAGCGCGATGTGACGGTCAACACGCCAACTTTTGGTGAAGTCACGGGTGATGTCGCGTTCGGTGGGGCGACCTATTTCTACGTTGACGGTCGTCCTCACAATATTTCCATACGGGAAAATGACCTGGCGGCGATCACGCAGTTTGGTTATGAAATCAAAATTGCAGTGAACGCCCAAATGTCCGCCATTCACCCTGAAAACCCGGACATCAATGATGTTTATGGCGTCATGGTTTATGGCGATCCGCGTCATGAGGGCTCGACTCAGGCTAACTGCTGCGTGTATGCGGACCGGGCGATTGATCGGTCGCCAACAGGTACGGGTACGGCGGGCCGTGTTGCACAACTCTACCTGCGCGGCGAACTATCGGCAGAGGACACCCTGGTGAACGAATCCATTATCGGAACCGCGTTCAAGGGGCGTGTGCTGAGTGAAACCAAGGTCGGGCCTTACGACGCCGTCATACCTGAAGTGAGCGGCAAGGCTCATATCTGTGGCTTTGCCAACTGGATCATCGACGAAACGGATCCACTTGCCTACGGTTTTCTGGTCCAGTGAAACCAACAATAACGATCTAAGCAAACCAATTTTACTGCCCCGATAATACGTATACGATATCCAAGATACGCTAGAATAAGCGTATCTTGTTTCTGAGTTCAGCCAACAAACGAGGGGAACAAAATGCGCATCAACACCGTTATCCTGGCTGCAGCCTTTGCTGCGTTAGGAACCACCGCCGTTCACGCGGACCAATTGGACGACATCATTTCCTCGGGCAAGCTGCGCTGTGCGGTAGAGCTTGATTTCCCGCCCAACGGTTCCCGTGACAAGGACAACAAGCCGATCGGCTTCGACGTGGATTATTGCAACGACCTGGCTGCCGCCCTTGGCGTGAAAGCTGAAATCGTCGATACCCCGGACCCGGATCGAATTCCTGCAGTCCTGTCAGGACGCGCTGATGTCGGTATCGCGGTTGCTTCTGACACGCTGGAACGAGCAAGAACCATCGGCTTCTCGATACCTTATTTCGTCTTCAAAACCATCATTCTCGTACGCGAAGACTCCGGCATTAAGAGTGTCGAAGACTTCAAGGGCCATACAGTGGGCGGTCCGGCAGGCGCCTATGAAACGACAGCACTGAAGGAGACGGTTCAGAAGTTCAATGACCCGGCAACCAAGATGCTGACGTTCCAGTCTCAATCGGACAGCTTTCTGGCGTTGAGCCAGAAGAAAATCGATGCGACCTACACCACTGCGACGATTGCGACCCACGTGATCAACTCGGGGAAATACCCTGGTCTGAAGATCGTCGGTGATGCTCCGGTCGACCCTGACTACTGTGCGTTCCTCGTGCAGCGCCAGGAGCAGGGACTGCTCAACTACGTGAATCTTTTCCTCAACCGCCAGGTTCGCTCCGGTCGTTATGCCGAGCTCTATACCAAGTGGGTGGGAAAAGAGGGCGGACCGGCTCCGGACCTGACTGTTTCAGGCACCTATCGTTAAGGACACGGATCTTTCGTTCCGGAAAACAAAAACCTTTAGCGTAAAAAGGTAATCGTATGTCTTATACCTTCCAGTGGCGTCCGGTTCTGGAATCGCTCCCGGATATGTTGGCGGGGGCGGTCGTCACCCTGGAGATTGCCACGCTGGCGATGGCAATTGGTACGGTGCTGGCAGTTCTGTTGGCGCTTGCAAAACGATCGGGTGGCAAAACCCTTTCGGGTCTGGCCAGTGTGTGGATCGAAACGGCGCGTAACACGCCAGCGCTGTTTCAGATTTACATGGTCTATTTCGGGCTGGGCTCCATTGGAGTTGGTATCGACTCTTACTATGCACTCTTGCTCGGTATTACGTTTAACAACGCAGGTTACCTGGCAGAAACGTTCCGGGGCGGTTTCTCCGCCGTTCCGGAAACTCAAGTGCGCGCCGCTCGTTCGTTGGGAATGGGGGCCGCTCAGACGATATGGCACATCGTGCTGCCGCAGATGTTGCGGGCAGTGTTCCATGCCATGACAAACCAGATGGTATGGTCAATTTTGATGACCTCCCTCGGCACTATTGTTGGACTGACGAGCGATTTAACGGGCGTCACTCAACAACTTAACGTCATGACCTATCGTACATTTGAGTTCTTTTTTGTTGCGGCTTGCTTGTACTACCTGATATCGAAAATATTCACGATTTGCGCGCGGCTATTCGCTTGGCGCCTGTTTCGTTATTGAGAGGTGCGCCATGTTTTTTGAAGGGACATTAGCGTGGAGCGACATCCTGTTTTTGTTAAGGGGTGCTGTTGTCACAATCGCTATTACCTTAGCGGCTGTCGGTATTGGAACGCTGTTTGGAACGCTGTTCGGTCTCATCAGGGCCGGTGCTGCCTGGTGGGTAAGTTCGCCCATTGGCTGGGTTCTCGACATATTTCGCTCTGTACCGCTGTTGATTCAATTGGTCATATTCAATTCGTTCAACAGCATGTTTCGCCTGAACTGGCCAACCTATGTGGTTGCGTGCATTTGCCTCGGGGTTTATGCCGCTGCCTTGTGCACCGAGATTGTCAGGAGCGGGGTGGCGGCGGTGCCGACCACCACTCGCCGCGCTGCACGGTCACTAGGTTTGAATTGGCGGCAGGAAGTGGTTTCGATCACGTTGCCTATCGCCACCAGGATTGTATTCCCGAGTTGGATCGGTCTGGCCCTCGGGATAATGAAAGATACCTCACTGGTTTTGTGGATCGGCATTATTGAACTGTTACGCAGTTCCCAGATTGTCACAACCCGCATTCAGGAACCCTTAACGATCCTGGCAATTACCGGTGTGATCTACTTCTTGATGAGCTTCCCCATTGCGAGACTTGGCGCTCGGCTTGAGAAAAGGTGGCAAATACAATGATAAAAATTGAAGACGTACATAAACACTTCGGCGCCTTGCATGTTCTCAAGGGTGTGAGCTTGAGCGTAAACAAGGGTGAAGTGTTATCAATGATCGGTGGCTCGGGCTCCGGCAAGTCAACCATGCTGATGTGCATCAATGGACTTGAAGATATTCAACAGGGCCGTATCAGTGTTGATGGCATTCATGTGCATTCGAAAAAAACCGATTTAAATAAACTTCGCCAAAGGATTGGTATCGTGTTCCAGCAATGGAACGCCTTTCCACACATGACTGTGCTTGAGAATGTCATGCTTGCGCCGCGAAAAGTGTTGGGCAAGTCGAAGCAGGAAGCCGAGGCGATCGCTGTGGAAAAACTTCGGCATGTGGGCCTGGGTGAAAAGCTGACGACTTTCCCGTCTCGCTTATCCGGTGGGCAGCAACAGCGTATGGCGATCGCACGTGCACTGGCGATGTCGCCGGACTACATGCTGTTCGATGAGGTGACGTCCGCACTGGACCCTCAGCTCGTGGGCGAGGTTCTGGATACGTTGCGCATGTTGTCCCACGAGGGGATGACCATGATCGTCGTCACCCATGAAATGCGTTTCGCCCGTGAAGTTTCGGATCGTGTTGCCTTCTTCCATAAAGGGCAAATCCACGAACTTGGAACACCTGAGCAGATTTTCGACCACCCGGAAAAACCTGAAACGGCAGATTTTCTGCGCTCCGTACTTTGAAGACGGCGCTCTCGCAATGAGAGCGAACAGATGAAGACCGCGGCCAACTGGTTTGCCAGCGCCGCGGTTGTCATTCCGATTGGGTCATCCCGCCTGGGGCCAGCAACGGTCTTCAGCACGTTTGATCGTTTGGCACTCAACAGGCGCGCTATCAAGTTGGCTTGGGAAGTTGCCGTCTACGGCTGCTCCAATTTCCATTAAACAGTTTCGTTGGCTGGGCTCTAAATATGGCAACCACCCTCGGTGTGAAACTCGACGACCTTACCCGTGAACGCCTCAAAACCGCTGCCGCATCCATTGACCGAACCCCTCATTGGTTGATTAAACAGGCGCTCTTCAATTGTCTGCAGAAGCTTGAAGGGGGGGCCACACTGGAAGACCTGATCGGTACAAACCTGACAGATTCGCAAGAACAGGGTGAGCCACCCGTGGAGGCTGCTTATCAGCCTTTTCTGGATCTGGCTGAAAGCATCCATCCGCAGTCGGTGCTTAGAGCGGCGATCACCTCGGCTTACCGCCGACCGGAAGAAGAGATGGTGCCAATGCTTTTGGAGCAGGCACGCTTGCCGTCTGAAACGGCTTCGTCGGCCATCAGACTGGCAGCCAGCATTGCCGAAAAACTGCGCCATCAGAAGAGCGCCAGCGGACGGGCAGGGCTCGTTCAAGGTCTGCTTCAGGAGTTCTCGCTTTCATCGCAAGAAGGTGTCGCATTGATGTGTCTTGCCGAAGCGCTCCTGCGCATTCCGGACAAAGGCACCCGGGATGCCCTGATCCGCGACAAAGTCAGCAACGGCAACTGGCAGACGCACATAGGTAAAAGCGGCTCGCTGTTTGTGAACGCGGCTACGTGGGGATTGTTGTTGACTGGCAAGCTGGTTTCCACCCACAGCGAAACCGGCATGACTTCAACGCTTACGCGGATTATCGGTAAAGGGGGAGAGCCACTCATACGCAAAGGCGTCGATATGGCGATGCGTGTGATGGGCGAGCAGTTTGTCACGGGCGAAACCATCGCACAGGCGTTGGCAAATGCCACCCGATTCGAATCCAAAGGGTTTCGTTACTCCTACGACATGTTGGGAGAGGCTGCACTGACCGAGTATGACGCACAAAAATATCTGGCGTCCTACACGCAAGCCATTCATGCCATTGGCAAGGCCTCTCACGGGCGTGGAATCTATGAGGGCCCAGGCATCTCTATCAAGCTCTCGGCGCTGCACCCACGCTACAGTCGTGCTCAATACGACCGAGTGATGGGCGAGCTTTATCCGCGCCTTCTGTCGTTGACTCTCCTGGCAAAGAGTTATGACATCGGTTTGAACATCGACGCCGAAGAGGCTGACCGCCTGGAGCTATCGCTGGATTTGCTCGAGCGCCTTTGTTTCGAACCTGAACTGGCCGGATGGAACGGTATTGGTTTTGTCATTCAGGCCTATCAAAAACGTTGTCCTTATGTCATCGACTTTGTGATCGATCTTGCCCGTCGAAGCCGTCATCGCCTGATGATCCGGCTTGTGAAGGGCGCGTACTGGGACAGTGAGATCAAGCGCGCCCAGGTTGAGGGGCTTGAAGGTTATCCGGTCTATACCCGCAAGGTGTATACCGATGTCTCCTACATCGCGTGTGCCCGTAAATTACTGGCGGTCCCTGAAGCCATTTACCCTCAGTTTGCAACGCACAATGCCCATACACTTTCCGCCATTTACCACATGGCTGGCCAGAACTACTACCCTGGGCAGTATGAGTTCCAGTGCCTGCATGGCATGGGCGAACCCTTGTATGAACAAGTCGTCGGCAAGGTTTCCGAAGGCAGGCTGAACAGGCCATGCCGGGTTTATGCCCCCGTGGGCACTCATGAAACACTCCTGGCGTATCTGGTTCGTCGCCTGCTGGAAAACGGCGCCAATACCTCATTCGTCAACCGCATCGCTGACCATTCGATCGCTGTTCAGGAGTTGGTTGCCGATCCAGTGCTGACGGTCGATGCAATGGCCTTTGAGGAAGGAGCCTATGGTCTGGCGCATCCAAAAATCCCGTTGCCCCGCGACTTGTATGGTGCGGACCGAGCCAACTCGTCGGGGATCGATCTGGCGAATGAACACCGTCTAGCCTCACTGTCCAGCGCCTTGCTCGCAACCGCGAATGCTCAATGGACTGCTGCGCCCATGCTGGGGGGGATTGGCCGTCACGGTGAACTTAAACCCGTCTGCAATCCTTCGGATCTGCGTGACGTGGTGGGTCACGTTCAACCTGCCGGTCTGGAGGATGTTGAACAGGCACTTGGGTATGCGATCAACGCTGCCCCGATCTGGCAGGCAACACCTGTCAGCGAGCGTGCTCAAATACTCGAGCGGGCCGCCGATCTCATGGAGGCTGAAATTCAACCGCTCATGGGGTTGCTGGTACGGGAAGCCGGAAAGACCTTTGCCAATGCCATTGCCGAGGTTCGTGAGGCAGTCGACTTTCTTCGCTATTACGCCGTGCAAGCGCGCCGGGATTTCACCAATGATGCCCACCGGCCATTGGGCCCGGTCGTTTGCATCAGTCCCTGGAACTTCCCGCTGGCGATTTTTACCGGACAGGTCTGCGCCGCGTTGGCGGCCGGCAATCCGGTGCTGGCCAAGCCGGCTGAGCAAACTTCTTTGATTGCCGCGCAAGCTGTTCGCATCTTGCTGGATGCCGGTATTCCAGCTGGCGTGCTGCAACTTCTGCCAGGTCGCGGCAGTGTGATTGGTGCGGCGCTGATAAGTGATGACCGGGTCAAAGGTGTGATGTTTACCGGTTCGACGGAGGTCGCCCGTCTCCTGCAGAAGAATATCGCTGGACGTCTCGACGCCATGGGGCGCCCCGTACCCTTAATTGCGGAAACGGGTGGGCAAAACGCGATGATCGTCGATTCATCCGCTTTGACCGAGCAGGTCGTCATTGATGTTGTTGCTTCTGCTTTCGACAGCGCTGGCCAGCGATGCTCTGCTTTAAGGGTGCTGTGCCTTCAGGATGACTCGGCAGATCGAGTGATCGAGATGTTGAAGGGCGCGATGGCTGAATGCAGGCAAGGCAATCCGGACAGGCTATGTGTTGATATCGGGTCGGTCATCGATGCCGAGGCGAAGGCTGGCATCGATAAACATATCGAGTCCATGCGTGCCAAAGGTCGATCGGTTTATCAGACCTCCATCATGGCGGGTGAGGATGTTCGTCGAGGAACCTTTGTACAGCCGACACTGATCGAGCTGGAAAGCATCGACGAGCTGGAGCGTGAGATTTTCGGGCCTGTACTCCATGTGGTTCGTTACAGCCGCAAGAACCTGGACCAATTGATCCAGCACATCAATGGTTCAGGCTACGGGCTGACCCTGGGTGTACACACACGCATCGACGAAACCATCGCCAAAGTCGTTGGCAATGTTCACGCGGGCAACGTCTATGTAAACCGCAACATTGTGGGGGCTGTGGTCGGCGTTCAGCCATTCGGTGGGGAAGGATTATCGGGTACGGGCCCGAAAGCCGGTGGGCCGCTCTATATGTACCGCCTTCTATCGACAAGACCGGAGCAAGCCGTATCCAAGGCATTTATTGAGTCTGATGGGCAAAACGTTCCAGAGAAGAGCGGTCGGGCACCTTTACTTTTGCCGTTGAAATCCCTGGCCGATTGGGCTCATGCCGAAAAAAAGGATGTACTGCATACGCTGTGCAAGAAATTCGAAACCGAATCCCAAAGCGGACTGACACGTGTGCTGACCGGGCCTACGGGGGAACGAAACACCTACTCCATACTCCCTCGGGCTCGAGTCCTGTGTATCGGCGATACGCAAGAGGATCTGTTGGCGCAACTGGCCGCCGTGCTTGCAGTCGGCAGCAAAGTCCTGTGGGTTGAGAGTCCACGAGTCAAGGCTTTGTTTACCCAGCTTCCCGAAGTTGTGCAGCGTGCTATCTGCAGAGTGACTGACTGGAGCACTGGGGCGGTAGAGTTTGATGCGGTTTTGCATCATGGGCATTCGGATCAGTTACGTCATTTGTGTCAGCTTATCGCTTACCGGCCAGGAGCAATTATCAGCGTTCACGGCCTGTCGCCAGGCGAATGCGATATTCCACTGGAGAGACTGGTTATCGAGCGGGCTGTAAGTGTCAACACGGCGGCGGCAGGTGGCAATGCAAGTCTGATGACCATCGGTTAATCGGTGAGAGAGGCTGACAAGGAGTGTTGGCCTCTGAATGTAGCTTTATCGATGAAGCCGGGTTGTGGAAGTGCTGGAATTCCCGGCAGGGTTAAGGCAGAGGCACACTCAGCGCTGACCGAGCGTCCTGTGTGCCTGGCCGTTCGTGAACCGAGGGGCGGTCGTTAAAGCCCACTGAACAGGCTGATGATCACGGCATTGACCAGGTCAATGAAAAAACCACACACCAGTGGCACGATCAGGAAGGCCTGGTGCGCCGCGCCGTACTTCTGTGTCACGGTCGACATGTTGACGATGGCTGTCGCCGTGGAGCCGAGGGCGATCCCGCCGAATCCGGAAGCGATCACGCTGGCTTCGTAATCGCGCCCCATGAAGCGGAAGACCACAAAATACGTATAGGCAACCGTCAGCAGAATTTGCAGGGTCAACGCACACAGAATGAACAACAGCGCGCCGCTGAGTTGCCATAGCTGAAGCCCCATCAGGGCCATGGTCAAAAACATGCCCAGGCAGATATCGGAGATCAGCGACAGACCCAGGCTGGCGCCGCTCCAGCTTTTCAGGCGTTTATCACCCACAAAGGCCAGCACAAGGTGGTGAATGACGATGCCCGCGAACAGGCAGCTGACAAATTTGGGCAGGGTGACGCCGGCATCGAACAGCAGCAGGTTGAGCCCATAGCCGAGCATCAGGGTCAGGTTGAGCCACATCCACGCCCAGAGCACGTCGTAGTAGTCCAGCGCCTTGCTCGGTTGTTGTTCGAGAATGCCGACTTCCAGCTCCGCATCCCTGGACGGCGTCAGTCGATAACGACGTATCAGACGGTTGGCGATAGGGCCGCCGATGACACAAGCGGCAATCAGGCCGACGGTGTTGCTGGCGATGCCCAGTTCATGGGCGTTACTGATGCCCAGTTTCTCGACGAAAAGCGGTGCCCAGGCCAGGGTGGTGCCCACTCCGCCCGTGAGGGAAATGGAGCCCACCATCAGGCCCGCCTTGGGATCCAGCCCGAACGCCTGGGCCACACCCATGCCCAGCGAGTTCTGCAGGAGAATGAACACAGCGGCGAGTAATAGCAGGATCAGCAACGGGCGCCCACCCTTGAGCAGTTGGCGCATGTCCGATTTCAAGCCAATGCCGGCGAAGAAATAGAGCAGCAGGGTGTCGCGAACCTCCAGATCGAATTCGACCTGGATATTCAGGCCGAAGTAGAGCAAGGACGTCACCGCCGCACAGACGAAGCCGCCGACGACCGATTCGGGGATGCAGTATTGCCGGAGAAAGTTGTTGTGCTGGACGAGGGTTTTGCCGAGGAAAAGCAGAAGGATGGCAAGGGTAAAACTCACGAGGCCGTGAACCTGGAAGAGCTGTGAAGTCATTTAAGGCCTACCTAAAAACTGATCAATCATTATCAGGATTCGATCATTCAATGTTTAGACCTGGATCAATGAATGGTCGATACAGCCACTTCCAGCCTTGCTCGTCCAGATAGCCCCAATCATCAGCTAAGTCTGTGCGCCTGGAGTGAGGACAGCCTAGCCTGAATGGGAAAACCCACCAGTATTGGCATAGGCCGCCATCACGCTCCCGATAGCCAGTCAAACGGCTGAGTCTAGCGCTTGATCAGGGAAATCTTCGTTCCCTCGATACTGACCCCCGCCATCAACCCTTGCTGGTCGAAGATGAACGCGTAGGCGTCGTCCTTCAGCGTCGAGCTGGACAGGTTCTTCGCCACCCCTTCATCAACCACGACAACCGTTGGCCCCACACCGATTTCCCAGCCCTTGGTTTCGGCGACATATTTCACGGCTTTATCGGTCATCAGGAAAACCGCATAGCCGTACGACTGGGCGCCGGCCTGCAGGCCCCATGAACCGCTGACGGAGTTGTAGTAATTTTCGACTTTGGTGCCTTTCATCAGGACGCCTTCGCCGTAGCTGCCACCAAACACAAGGCCCGCCTTGATGATTTTCGGGAAAACCAGCACCGCTTTGGCTTCGTGCGAGATTTTTTCGGCAAAAGGATGGGCCTTGTAAAGCAATTGCAAGGCTTGTTTGGCATCGGCATTCAGATCCTCGGCGGTGGCCGCTCCTGCCGTGCTCAGGAAACCGGTCGATGCCAATGTTGCAGTGGCGAGGAAGAACGAGAGGAAGAACCGCATTGATTGAGTCATTTGCATACTCCGCTGAGGGAGCATTGGATGAGAGCAGCGGCAGGCGCCTGCATTTGGCAGGAACTGAATCCGCTGAGGTTATCCGGCGCGCCCTGAAATGTGTGAATTCAAGCTTCGCTTTTGTATGAAGCAGGCTCGTAATCACCTGTCATTTGCGATGCCATCAGATGTTGTGACCACTGCGTAATGGTGGTGTTCGTTCGCCAGGCTTTTCTTTGGGGTTCTGTCGAGTAAAAAGATGTGCGGTAGAACTTTTGTAAAAGTTCACGCATGGGAAGCGTTAAATATTTCCAAATATTTCATCGGGTCGCCGTGGGGGTAGTCGCTTTTCAAACCCTACTGCCTTGGAACACCCGAACCAGCCGTATGGCGGCGTTGGAAGGTGGGCGAACGCTCCGCAATACACGTCTCCATTCGCGATAAACGGTGAGGCCGAAATGGCGCACTTGTCACGCCTTGAGCTTGTCTAATTTTCTCAACCCGCTGTAACGCAGTTAACGCTTACCATTTCCTTTAATGGAGGGTAGTACCATGGCTGTTATCAATGGGACTGAACAAGGCGACTTCATATTTGGCAACCCGGAGGATGATCAGATCTTCGGCCTGGGTGGAGACGACTTTATCCTGGGTGAAGGAGGCAACGACACGATAGAAGGGGGGGACGGCAACGATGAACTCGTCGGTGGTGACGGCGATGACCTCCTTCGCGGTGGCGCCGGACTCGACAGTCTTACGGGCAGTGTCGGTGCCGATACCCTGACCGGGGGCGCGGATAATGACGCTTTCAACTGGTTTGTCGGCAGTGGCGTGGAATCCTCTTCCCTGGCCCGCGACACAGTGACCGACTTCCAGGGGGCCGGCGTTGCCGGTGGTGACAACCTGCTTCTTTCCGCGAGCAACCGCCTGGTTTTCGAGGGGGCTCGCCCCACGGTGCCGACGCTGGGCGCTTCGCTCGGTTTCGGTGGCAACGGTTTTACCGAGGTGTTCTATGCCGTAGGTGCCGCCAGCACGCTGCTGTTCGCGGACTCCAACGACAATGGCGTGCTCGATGCCAGTGACTTCTCCGCACAACTCACGGGACAGCACAACCTCACAAGAGCCGATTTCGGCACCACGGCCTTCGTCGTACGTGGGACCGAGGGCAATGACGTGATCAACGGCACCCCGGACGCCGATACAATCTTCGCGCTCGGTGGCAACGACGTGGCCAACGCCGGCAACGGCAATGACATCGTCGACGGCGGCGCCGGCAACGACATCCTCAACGGTGGCGCGGGAATCGACCGGCTTACCGGGGGGCTGGGCAATGACACCCTCAACGGTGGCGATGACCGCGACCTCATCACCGGGGGCGACGGCAACGACATCATTGATGGTGGCGCCGGCAATGACACGACTCTTTCCGGCGGTAACGGCACTGATATCGTCAATGGCGGTGCCGGCAACGATACCCTCGACGGCGATGCCGGTAACGACCAGTTGTTCGGTGGTGTCGGTAACGACGACTTCTTTGGCGGCGAGGGTAACGACCAGATCTTCGGCGAGGACGGCAACGACGAACTGTTCGGTGATGCCGGCAACGACCAGTTGTTCGGCGGCAATGGTGACGACGCGCTCGAAGGCGACGCCGGGGCAGACCAGTTGAACGGCGGTGCCGGCAATGACGAGTTCGAGTTCTTCCTTGGCTCGTTCAACCCCAGCTCGACCTTCGCGATCTTCGATACGGTCCAGGACTTCCAGGGCGCCGGTGTGGCCGGCGGCGATACGCTCGAGCTGAACGATGAGTTCGTATTTCGTGGCCAGGTCACGCTCAATCCACAGCTTGGCGCAGTACTTGTCGGCGGCGGCAACGGCATCACCGACCTGTTCTACACGGTCCGCCAGGGCAACACCTGGCTGATAGCGGACGACGATGACAACGGCCGGCTCGACAGCACCGACTTCACTGTGAACTTCCTGGGCGTCAACAACTTCACGGTGGGCGACTTCGGCAACAATACCGAGTTCGTCACGGCGGGCACCGATGGCAACGACATCATCGTCGGCACCGATGGCGACGACAAGATCTTCGGCCTTGGCGGCAACGACCAGTTGTTCGGTCAGGCAGGAGAGGACCTGCTCGATGGCGGTACGGGGGACGACGTGCTGCTCAGCGGCACTGGCCTGGATAATCTGTTCGGCGGTGAGGGTAACGACACACTCACCATCGAGGATTTCGGCAGTGCCTTCGGCGGAGCCGGCAACGACCTGGTGATCGGCAGCAGCGCCGAGTTCGCCTTCCAGACGACCCTTGAGGGCAATGAAGGCAACGACACGCTGCAATCGGGCAGCGCAGGTGCCTTCATGATTGGCGGCACCGGGGACGACCGGCTGGTGGGCAGTGCGGCGGGTGATTTCATGGTCGGCAGCGTCCAGTTCGAACCTGGCCTCGATGCGGACAGGTTCCAGTTCGGTGCCCTATGGGGAACGGACACCATCGCCGACTTCGAGGACGGTATTGATCTGATCGACCTGAGCGCCAGCGGTCTGACCTTTGCCAACCTCACCGTTGGAGAACAGTTCGGCGAGGCCGTCATCAGCGTCACGGGCCAGCCGGGGGTGGGAACCATCACCTTGAGCGGCGTGCCACAGGCCGCCATCACCGAGTCGGATTTCGCCTTTACCTGAGTGAGCGACGCATGCTCACGCCGGTTGAGGGCGTGAGCATGCCTCAGGCCGGGCGACGGGCCCCTTCAAGCGCCAGGGAGACAGCATGACCGTCAAGCGCATGGACAACATCGGCATCGTTGTAGAAGACATCGACGCTGCCATTGAGTTTTTCACCGAACTGGGCCTTGAGCTCGAGGGGCGCGCGCCCATCGAGGGCGACTGGGCAGATGGCGTCACAGGATTGCGCGACATGCGCGTCGAGATTGCCATGATGCGCACGCCGGACGGTCACAGCCGGCTCGAAATTTCCCGATTCCTCGCACCCCCCGTGGTCGCCGATCACCGCCGCGCCCCGGTGAACGCGCTTGGTTACCTGCGAGTCATGTTCACCGTGGAAGACATCGACGACACACTCGCCAGGCTCCACAAACACGGCGCAGAGCTCGTCGGCAACGTGGTCAGGTACCAAGAGACGTATCGTCTGTGCTACATCCGCGGCCCCGAAGGTATTCTCATCGGACTTGCCCAGGAACTCGGGCAGCACGCTTCTCGATGAGCACCTGCGACAATGGCTGAGCGTCACCACCGGACCGGTTGCAAGCGCGATATATGCCTCGACAGCGTGTAGACTTTCGCGCTTCGAACCTGGGAGCCTTGCATTTCGCGCTCCTGCCAGTCTCAGTATTGATTAAGGCGTGCTTATGGATCTGCGTCAGCTCGAAGCGTTTGCTGCTGTGATGTCGGCGGGCAGTGTCACCGCAGCAGGAAAGATGCTCGGTCGTTCCCAGCCCTCGGTGACAAGGGTCATTCAGGAGCTGGAGCAAGAGCTGGGCTTCGCTTTGTTCGAGCGCAGCGGGCCAAAGGTCATGCCGACCCAAAAGGCGTTCATGATGTACGGCGAAGTCGAAAGCGCACTGCTGGGGATTCGCAACATTCGCCAGCGCGCGCAGCACATCGCTCGGGAAGAGAGCAATCAAATCAAACTGGTAGCGATCTCGGCGCTGGCGGCAGGGCTGTTGCCTGTGGCGTTGTCGCGATTGCCTGACAGCCTTCGCCCGCAGCAGATCCAGTTGCAGAGCATGTCGCCGGAAAACGTGGTGCAGGCGGTGCTGTCGAAAACCATGGATCTGGGCGCGGTGAGTCTGCCGCTGGAGCATCGCGGACTGGATATTCACTGGATCGGCGAGGCGCCCTGTGTCGCGGTGTTGCCGGCCAGCTCAGAACTGGCGGTGCACGAGGTGCTGTCCATGGAACTGCTGGCGCAGCAGACCCTGATCACCATGGCCAATCCGTATCGTTTTCGGCGCCGCGTCGACAAGGCTTTCCAGGACGCAGGAGGCGCGCCGCCGCGCATGCTCGACACCAACACATCGTTGATTGCGATGCAGATGGCCAGAGTCGGGCTGGGCGTGGCCTTGGTCGATCCCTTTACCGCCAGGGGGGTGCCATTGGAAGGCGTGGTGGTGCGGCCGATTGCCTGCAACATCCCGTTTTTCTTCGGTTTGATTTCGGCGTTCGCCAGCCCGTTGTCCGATGTGGCGCGTGCGCTGATCGGCGAGATCGCCGCTTCGGCAAAGCTGTTGCTGCCGCAGATGATCATGCATGAAGCCGGCGTCCATGATGCCTTGTTGCAGAGCATTTACGCCGAGTAGGGCGGCTGAGCCACAGTCGCGGGTTGCTTTCTCTAGAGTCTTCTAATTCCATTTGTGAATATCATTATGTTTTTTTGCGCATTGCAGGAATAAAAGGTCCCTTTTAGTATTCACTTTAAGCATTCAATAGCTATAAGAATTCATTTATAGCCGTTCAATGTTGATGGAGTGATTTCAATCAAGGGTCGAGTGATTTGCTCTCGATCGTCATCGAGTAGCGATCAATGTCCGATGTAAAGCCACCCGCAGGCCTTGCGGCACTTGAAGCACGCTTGCGCCAGGACCTGGCCTGGCTCGACCTTCCCGCCAGTCCATGGGTCAAGCCACGTGTGAGCGAAGGCACGCCGGTGCTCGAGGTGGCGATCATCGGCGGCGGTATGGCCGGCCTGGCCCTTGCCGCCGAACTGCGCCACCTCGGTGTGGCAGCGGTGGTGTTCGATCAGTCGGTGGCAGGCTTCGAAGGGCCCTGGGCAACCACCGCACGCATGGAAACCCTGCGTTCACCCAAACACCTGACCGGGCCAGCACTGGGATTGCCTGCGCTGACTTTCCGCGCCTGGTTCGAAGCGCAATTCGGCGCTGAGGGTTGGGCCACGCTGGACAAGATTCCGCGTCTGCAATGGGCCGACTACCTGCGCTGGTATCGCAAGGTATTGACGCTGGACGTGCGCAACGAGCATCGCGTCAACCGGCTTGCGCCCAGGGCAGACGGGCTGGTTGAACTGGACATCGTGACGCCGGCGCAGACGCATCATCTGTTGGCGCGCCATGTCGTGCTTGCCACCGGGCGCGACGGCCTGGGTGGACCCTGGGTGCCTGAGTTCGCCCGGCAGCTGCCGGGTCACTTGTGGGCGCACTCGGCGGACGGTTTGCAGGATGCGTGGTTTGAAGGCAAACGCGTCGCGGTCATCGGTGGCGGGGCGTCAGCCATGGACAGTGCCGCCACCGCGCTGGAAGCGGGTGCGACACGGGTGGACCTGTTGATCCGTCGCGCCGAGTTACCCCGCATCAACAAAGGCAAAGGCGCTGGCAATCCGGGCATGGTCCACGGTTACTGGCGCCTGCCGGACGCCTGGAAATGGCGCATTCGCAACTACCTCAATACGCAGCAAGTGCCTCCGCCACGCAGCAGCACGCTCAGAGTGTCCTGCTCGGGCCGGGCGCGGTTCCTGTTGAGCAGCCCGGTTGTCGCGGTGGAAGAAAATCCGGCTGGCGGTCTGTGGCTGCACACGCCCACAGCCCGGATCGAAGCGGATTTTCTGGTGTTCGCCACCGGTTTTCGCACTGACTTTGACCAGCGTCCGGAGTTCGCGCCGTTCTCCCGGCACATCCGCACCTGGCAGGATCGTTTCGAGGCCCCGCCCACTGAACGCGATGCCGAACTGTCCGAACTGCCGGACCTGGGCAGCTGTTTCGAATTCCAGGAAAAGACACCCGGTCTCTGCCCGGGGCTGAGCCACATCCATTGCTTCAGCTATCCCGCGGCACTGAACTATGGCGCGGTGTCCGGCGACATTCCGGCCATCAGCGAAGGCTCCAAACGCCTGGCCCACGCCTTGGTCGGCCAGTTGTTCAACGAAGACATCGCGCTGCATTTCGAGTCCATGCGCAGCTATGCAGACCCCGAACTGCTGGGCGATGAGTGGGTGGCGAGCCAGCCGACCGCTGAGGAGTTGCGGCCATGATCGGCTGGGCACTGCGGCGTATGACTCAGTCGCTGCTGGTGATTGTGCTGATGACCCTGGTGGTGTTCATCGGCCTGAACGCCATTGGCAATCCCATGGACATCCTGGTGGGTGAAGACCTCAACCAGGCCGAACGCTTGCAGGCCATCACCCACCTGGGGCTGGACAAGCCGCTGTGGGAGCAGTACCTGATCTTTCTCAAGGGGGTTGCCCACGCCAATCTGGGGCAGAGTTTTGTCTATCACGAAGACGCCATGCGCCTGATCCTGCAACGACTGCCGGCCACCTTCGAACTGGCCTTCTGTGCGCTGTTCCTGGCGGTCGTGATCGGCGTGCCCTTGGGCATGTTCGCCGGCGCCTATCCCGATCACCCGTTATCGCGCCTGATGATGGCCGCCAGCATCGTGGGCTTTTCGCTGCCGGCGTTTTGGGTGGCGTTGATGATGATCATGCTGTTCTCGATCAAGTTGGGATGGCTGCCCGCCAGTGGGCGCGGCGAGACCCGCGAATGGCTGGGCGTGCAGTGGTCGTGGCTGACCCTCGATGGTCTGCAACACCTGCTGTTGCCGGCGCTGAACCTGGCGCTGTTCAAGATATCGCTGGTGTTGCGTCTGACCCGCGCCGGCGTTCGGGAAGTGCTGCCACAGGAGTTCGTCAAGTTCGCACGGGCCAAGGGCCTGTCACCGATGCGAGTGATGTGCATGCACGTCATGCGCAACACCATGATTCCCCTGGTCACGGTGCTGGCGATGGAGTTGGGGTCGACGATTGCCTACGCCGTGGTCACCGAAAGCATCTTTTCCTGGCCCGGCGCCGGGAAGCTGATCCTGGACAGCATCAACACCCTGGATCGTCCGGTGGTGGTGGCCTATCTGATGGTGGTCGTGGTGATCTTCGTCGTGCTTAACCTGATTGTCGACGGCTTGTACTACCTGCTCGACCCCCGCGTGCGTATCGAGGCCTCCCGATGAATGCCGTTCAGAAAGTCTTGACGACCCGCGTGTGTCTACAGGCCCAGTCGCCGTGGAGGAGGGTGGCCGTCGAGTTCATGAATTCGCCGACCGCCGTAGTGGGTCTGCTGGTGTTGCTGGCCATCGTGCTGGTCGCGGTGTTGGCCCCGTGGATCGTGGTGCAAAACCCCTACGACCTGATGCAGCTCAACGTACTGGATGCACGCCTGGCGCCGGGCAGCGCCAACATGGACAGCGGCTATACCTACTGGCTCGGCACCGATGGTCAAGGCCGCGATCTGGTCTCAGCCATTCTGTATGGCTTGCGGATCAGTTTGTGGGTGGGCATCGGTTCGGCGTTGATCGCGGCCTTGATCGGTACGCTGCTGGGGCTGGTCTCGGCCTATGCCGGCGGTTGGGTGGACGCTTTGTTGATGCGTCTGGTGGATCTGCTGTTGTCGTTCCCGGTAATTCTCATGGCGCTGATGATCCTCGCCTGGCTCGGCAAGGGTGTCGGCAATGTGATGCTCACGCTGGTCCTGCTGGAGTGGGCCTATTACGCCCGCACCGCCCGCGGCCAGGCATTAACCGAAAGTCGCCGCGAATACGTTGACGCCGCACGGGGGCAGGGTATTGGTCCGTGGCGCATCGTCGTCGGGCACATCCTGCCTAACTGCCTGCCGCCGCTTATTGTCATCGGCGCCTTGCAGATCGCTCGCGCGATCACGCTGGAAGCGACCTTGTCGTTTCTCGGCCTCGGTGTGCCGGTCACGGAGCCTTCCCTGGGCCTGCTGATCGCCAACGGCTTCCAGTACATGCTCAGCAACGAATACTGGATCAGCCTGTTTCCGGGGCTGGCGCTGTTGATCACCATCGTCGCCATCAATCTGGTCGGTGACCGGTTGCGTGATGTCCTGAACCCGAGGTTACAGCGATGAGCCAGCCTGAAGTGTCTTTACCACCGTCGGCTGCCGAGCAGCCAACCCTGGAGGTGCGGGGGCTTTGCACCTCGTTCTACACCCGGGCAGGCGTGCTGCCGGCGGTGCGCGACCTGTCGTTGCGTGTACAGCCGGGGCGGATCCTGGGGCTGGTGGGCGAATCCGGGTCGGGTAAATCGGTGACCGGGTTTTCCATTCTCGGGCTGGTGGATGAGCCCGGTCGTATCAGTGGCGGTCAGGTGTTGTTCAAAGGCCGTGACCTCACAAAACTGTCGGGTTCTCAACTGCGCGCTTTGCAAGGCAATCGGATCGCGATGATTTTTCAGGATCCGATGATGACCCTCAACCCGGTGCTGCGGGTCGACACGCAAATGATTGAAGCGGTGCGTGCCCATCGTCCACTGAGCAAGCGCGACGCGCGTGAACACGCCAGCCGCACCTTGGCGCTGATGGGCATTGCCAGCCCTGAAGAGCGTCTGCGCGCCTATCCCCATCAGTTGTCCGGCGGCATGCGTCAGCGGGTGGCGATTGCTATCGCGCTGCTGCATTCACCTGACCTGATCATTGCCGATGAGCCCACCACGGCACTGGACGTGACGATCCAGGCGCAGATCCTCAGTGAAGTGCAGAAACTGGTGCGCGAGCAGGGCACGTCGCTGATCTGGATCACGCATGACCTGTCGGTGGTGGCTGGGCTGGCCGACGACGTGGCCGTGATGTACGCCGGACGCATCGTCGAACAGGGTTCGGTCGCCGACGTGCTTGATCGTCCGCAACACCCCTACACCCAGGGTTTGATCGACAGCCTGCCAAGCCGCAACCAGCGCGGTCAGCGCCTGCGACAGATTCCCGGGATGGCGCCGGACTTGCTGTCGATGCCTGCAGGCTGTGCATTCGCCGCGCGCTGTGCGCGAGCGTCGCAGGCCTGCGCACAGAGTCCTGAACCACGCGAGGTCGAACCAGGCAGGACGGTTCGTTGTTTTCATCCGGGAGCCGCCCATGCGTACTGATCAAGTCCCCCTCATTGAACTGCGCCAGGTCAGCAAGACCTTCGGCAAGCCAGTGGATCAACATTCAGTCCGGCATTGGCTGCAACGGTTACACCTGACGCGCCCAAGGCCGGTGACCCAGGCGGTCGATCGCGTGGACTTGCGCATCGCCCGTGGCGAAGTGGTGGGCCTGGTCGGCGAATCCGGCTGCGGCAAATCAACCCTGGGGCGCATGGTGGCGGGGCTGTTGCCTGTGTCGTCGGGCAGTGCGTGGGTGGACGGCCAATCCCTCGACAACATGACCGCCGATGAGCGCCAGGCCGTGCGCCTGAAGGTGCAGATGATCTTTCAGGACCCGTCGTCGAGCCTCAATCCGCGTCTGCGGGTCGACCGGATCGTGGGCGAGGGCGCGCTGCTGCACGGGCTCACCGACAAGCAGGGTTTTGACGATTACGTCAGTGCGCAACTGCAACGCGCCGGGCTTAGCCCGCAGCTGCGTCAGCGCTATCCGCACCAGTTCAGCGGCGGTCAACGTCAGCGCATCGGCATTGCCCGAGCGCTGGCGGTGCAGCCACAACTGCTGGTCTGCGATGAGTCAGTGGCGGCGCTGGACGTGTCGATTCAGGCGCAGATTCTCAATCTGTTCATGGATCTGCGCGATGAACTGGGCCTGACCTATCTGTTCATCAGCCATGACCTGGGCGTCGTCGAGCACCTGTGCGACCGCGTAGTGGTGATGTACCTGGGCAGGGTGGTGGAGAGCGCGTCAGTCGATGACCTGTTTGCCCGCGCCAACCATCCCTACACCCAGGCGTTGTTGGCGCAGATCCCGCGTTTTGATGTCCGCAGTACCCGTTATGACGCGATCAAAGGGGAAATCCCCAGCCCGCTGAACCCGCCCGCCGGGTGTCATTTCCACCCTCGTTGCCCGCACGCCTCAGCGCGCTGCCGCAACGAAGCTCCAGCGCTCAGGGAGGTTTCGCCGAACCACCTCAGTGCGTGTCACCTCAACGACCACTTTTGAGCGAGCGCTAAGACGTTCGTCATGCCCATTGCCATTGCGTACAAGGAATTACCCATGAAACCACTTGTTCGTTCACTGTTGACCTCGGCCCTTATCCTCGCGACCGGCAGTGTTGTCGCGCAGACCCTGCGCATCGGTTATGCCGATCCTGTTTCGTCGCTTGATCCGCAACAGAACAACTACGCCGGTGACCGTTCGGTGGCGCTGCATGCCTTCGAATCGCTGGTCAGTCGCCGGGACAACAAGACCCTGCCGGGCCTGGCCAAGAGCTGGAAAGTCATCGATGACACCACCTGGGAGTTCGCCCTGCGCGACGACGTCAAATGGCAGGACGGCACGCCGCTGACCGCCGATGACTTCGTGTTCTCGTTCGAGCGTGCCCGCAATGTGCCGGGCAGCGTGGCTTCTTATGCCGGGTCCACACGTACCGTGGAGTCGGTCAAGGCCAAAGACGATCACACGCTGATTATCAAGACCCGCACCCCCAACGCGAACCTGCTGCCGGATGTTGATTCGATCTACATCGTCAGTCGCCACGCCGGCGCCGATGCCAGCAGCGCCGATTACAACTCGGGCAAGGCCATGATTGGCGTGGGGCCGTACCGTTTCGTCTCCTACGTGCCGGGTGACCGGACGATCTTCGAGCGCAACGATAGCTATTGGGGCGCCAAGCCGACCTGGGACAAGGTCGACTACCGCTTCATCGCCAACGCCGCCAACCGCACTGCCGCGTTGCTGGCCGGTGACGTGGACGTGATCGACAAGGTTTCGCCCACCGATGTCGAGCGTCTGCGCAACACCCCGGGGGTCAATGTCTACGCCTACCAGGGCCTGCGTGCGCTGATCATCCAGCCAAGCTTTCGCGAAGGCCCCAACGAGTTCATTCGTGATAACGCCGGCCAGCCGCTGCCCGAGAACCCGCTGCGTGATGTGCGTGTGCGCAAGGCGTTGTCTCTGGCGATCAACCGCCAGGCCATCGATGAACGCATCATGCAAGGCACCGTCACCGAGGCCAATCAATGGATGCCGGCCAACACCTTCGGCTACAACCCGGACGTGAAGAACATTGCGTACGACCCGAAACAGGCCAAGGAACTGTTGGCGCAGGCAGGCTTCCCGGACGGCTTCCAATTGACCGTGCATGTACCCAGCGACCGCTATCCGCAGGCGCCGGAAGCGATGCAGGCGGTGGCGCAGTTCTGGTCGCGGATCGGCGTCAAGGTCCAGCTCGAAGTGTTGCCGTGGGCGGTGTATGCCGGCAAGGCCAACAAGAATGAACTGGCGGTCAGCGTGATTGCCTGGGGCAACGGCACCGGGGAAGCGGCGTATGCGCTGACCAACATCCTGACCACGGTGGACAGCAGCAAAGGGCAGGGCGCCTCCAACTGGGGTCGTTACAGCAACCCGCTGGTGGACAAGGCGTTGGTGGATTCGACCGCCGAGTTTGATGAAGCCAGGCGCCGCAAGATCCTCCAGGACTCGGTCAAGGTGGTCAGCGATGACGTCGGCATCATCCCGCTGTTCCACTACCAGAACATCTGGGCCGCCCGCAAAGGCCTGAAAGTCGAACCGCTGGTCAGCGACCGCACGGCGGCGACCATGGTCACCGAACTGCCTTGAACCGGTTTGCGCCAGGGCCCACCGGGCTCTGCGCGCAATGCTCGCCAACAGCCCTACAGGAATTGTCATGACCTCGACCGCTGAACACATCGCCGAGCCGGATTTGCTCGACCGTTTGCTGGACATCCAGACGGGTACACATCTGCACGCCATGCGCCATGCCCGGGCCAAAGTGGCCTCGGCCACGCAAGGCAGCCAGGATCTGTTTTTTGATCCGGCACTGGAAAACAACCTGTCATTGGGTGAGCGCCTGTGGGTGGCTTACTACGCCGCGCGACTGACACCGCAGGCGACACTCACGGCACATTACCTCGAGCAATTACAGGCACTGGGCCTGGATGAAACCGTACACGCCGCGGTCGATTCCGGCGCCATCGGAACGCTGGAAGACGCTCGTCTGCGGGTGATCCTGGGGTTCACTCGCACGCTGATCGAATCACCCGTCAATGGCGATCAGGTGGCGTTGCAAGCGCTTCAACACGAAGGCCTGAGCACGGCTGAAATTGTCGTGCTGGCGCAGTTGATTGCCTTCCTGTCCTATCAAGTGCGTTTGGCCGCCGGGCTCGGCGCGTTGCAGTCCGCGGGAGCCGCCTGATGAGCGAACTGATTCGCAGCAATGGCTTCACCAACGAAGTGCTCGGCTGGAAAGCCTGGCTGCCTACGGTCGACCTCAACAACGCTACGGACGAGCAAGTGGCCGTACTGCAAGAGAGTCATCCGCAGGCCATGACGTCGGACTACTACCTGACACTGGCCCATCACCCGGACATCCTTCGCCAGCGTTCGCAGGCATTCAACGCCATCATGTATGCACCCGGCGGTTTGTCCCGTGCCGAGCGCGAACTGGCGAGTACCGTGGTGTCGCGGATCAATCGGTGCGTGTACTGCGCCTCGGTGCATGCACAACGCTTCGAGCAACTGGCCAAGCGCAACGACGTGATCAGCGAAGTGTTTGCCGACCCGGCAACGGCCGGCACGACAGATCGCGAAAGGGCCATTGTGCAGTTCGCGATCGACCTGACCCTTGAGCCAGCCTCGCTGAGTGCCGGGCACATCCAAACACTGCGTGAACAAGGGCTGGATGATGCACAGGTCCTGGATCTGATCCACGCGATTGCGATTTTCGCCTGGGCCAATCGATTGATGTTGAATCTGGGTGAGCCTGTGTTTACCGCCCCATAGCCCCCATCAGGCCTGGCCGATCAAGAGTCGGCCACGGTTTCTACGGCAGAAAAGTATCTCCTGTGATCGATTCGGGAGCAGGAGCTTCGTGCTTCTGGGGATTCACTGATCTTGACGATTGAAGCTCTGCATTAACCTGGTTGGCTTGTCGGATTTATTATTTATTTTCCAATAATTAAACAGTCAGTTTTGTATTTAATGGTCTTGTGTCGCATAAAAATCTAGCAGATATCGCATATTGACAGATAGTTAAGCCAAAATTACCATCCGGCGCCATGAACTTTAAGGCAGCTAATCACGGGTATCTTGCACTTGCTCCGACACCCGGGTGGAAATATATATTCATGTGCGCCTGTTGTGTCTGCAGTATTGCTGAATGCCGAGCCTGTCAGATTCAAAATAAATGTGCGTTAAGGCGAGCCAAAGTGAAAAAGTCACTCATCCTGTTGACCCTGCTTGCACCCCTTATCACCATTGCTGGCGAACCTGATCATCTGGCCATTTGCAACAGGCTCAAGCCAGATATCACTCGTAGTTACGGCGTGCACAACTTGGTATTGGTGGATAACGGTAGTTCATACGTATCCGGCGAAGGGGTTGTGCTCTGTGTATATGACGGCATTGTCCAGAAGTTCTACGCCGATAGTTCTGTCAGGGTTATGGCAACACTGAATATCGCCAACAATAAATACAACGTCCTGTTCTAATAGTGGGTTGTCACTGACGAGCTAGGTTCTGACACATCTTATGCTGGTTATTGAAACCATGCTCTTTCATCAGGCGCTCCAACCCGGCTTGTTGAATATTACGCTCTGCCCTTTAACCTGGTGAGTCCAATGGCTTCGTATAAAACCTGGCGCGCGTGGCCAATGAGTTTTTTTATCAGGTAAAGGAGCGCAGAATGAGCAGCCCGGCGTTCGAATGAAGTGCCGCAGGCGGGGCTGGCGTGTAGTCATCTCGAGCAGCCGGGGTAGGGACTCTCTCGGGATGATGAGCGCTTGCTGACGACGGCAAGGGCTGGAGACGCGCTTTGAAACCATTCCCGCTCAGACCTGGCGCCTCAACTCTGGACATGTTTCTTCAAGCGTGTCTGCCACGTCGTGACGCTGTTCCGCCAACCTTGACGGAAAAAGCGGTCATCCCCGGCATTCCCAATGCTCGCTACAGGCTGGACCACGACCTGACGCCTTTCATTGAGGATGCGGTTCAGTCCAACAAGCGTGAGAGCGAGGAGCTCGCCAAGGCCGGGAAGCCGAACCATATCCTTCCGCTGGCCAATATGCTGGCGGTTTCCGGTGGCGGCGATGCGGGCGCCTTCGCAGCGGGACTGATTGCGGGATGGACGACGCACGGGACTCGCCCCCAGTTCAAGGTCGTCACCGGCATCAGCGCGGGTGCCCTGGTCGCCCCGTTCGCTTACCTGGGGTCCGATTACGACAGCGTGATTCGGTATGTCTCCAACGCAATCGGGCCCAAAGACATTTTTCATTCGCGAAACGTATTAACCCGTTTTGCCAGCGACGGTATAGCGGACAGCAAGCCACTGTCGCGGCTCATCGCAAAATACGTCACGGCACAGATTCTTGCGGCGATCGCGACGGAGTATGCCAAAGGACGAATCCTGCTGATCGGCACAACCGACCTTGATTCGGGCCGGCCCGTCACCTGGAACATGGGCGCGATTGCCGCAAGCCAGGCACCGGGAGCGCTCGACCTCTTTCGCAACATCATGCTCGCGTCAATGAGCATTCCCGGTGCAGTCTCACCCGTCATGATTGATGTGGACGTTGACGGCAAACAGTTCCAGGAAATGCACGTGGACGGAGGGGTCATCACCCAAGTGTTTCTTTACCCGCCCAGCACCGTGATGGCGCTGAGCAAAGCCACCGGCGCACCGTTGCGGTTCGACCGTCATTTCTATGTCATTCGTAACGGGACACTGGAGCCGCAGTGGGCCGGGACCAAGCGCCGCACATTGAGCATCGGCGGCCGGGCCATCAGCGCCTTGATTCAAACCCAGGGGATCAGCGACCTGGAGCGTATCTACCGTATGGCGCAACAGGATGGGGCGGATTTCAATCTTGCGTACATTGGCTCCGACTTTAACTTTGCGCACGATCGGAAATTCGATGGCGAGTACATGAAGCGTTTGTTCGATTACGCCTTTCAACTCAGCGCGAAGGGCTATCCGTGGCATAAATTGCCGTACCTGGAAAACGCTAAACGGTGAAACAAGCGTGTCATCAAGCGTTCAGATTTTTTCCGGGGAAACCACCCACACGCTGCAGGGCAACTTGTACAGCAGGTGTTCCACCGTGCTGCCAACCAGCCGCTCCATGCCGCGATGACCAATGCGTCCCATGACAATCACATCGATGTCATAAGTCTGCGCGTAGCTGGATAGCACCTTGACCGGATTGCCCATGATCATGTGCTGGTGCTCCGGCGGGATACCGTTGCGCTCAGAAAGTTCGCGGAACGCATCAGCCTGCGCTTCGAACAGCGACTTGGCTTTTCCCGAGGAAAAAAACGCCGATCCATTGCTGAAACCGAATTCGTCTGCACTGATGCTGGAAAGGTCATGGGCGTAGATCACGTCCAGTTCTGCATTACAGGTGCTCGCCAGTTTGGAGGCCTCGCGCAGAATGCTGTCGTTGAAGCCTTCGTATTGCTCATCAGAATGAAAAGGGTCAACGGCGGCGACGATCTTGCGCGGTAAAGTGTTGTGCGAATGACTGACAAAATGCAGGGGCACCGGGCATTCACGTAGCAGGTGGATATCCAATGGCGTAAACATCAGGCGTGATAACAGCGATTCGTGTTCCAGTGCCTTGATCAATACGGCCATCGGCTGTTCTTTGAGATGAATGAGGATTTCCTGCAAAGGCCTTTCGACCCAGACGACTTCCGTGGTGACGTGCACACCGATCTTGCGCAAGGGGCGGGCCTGGTCTTCGAGCCACTGACGATGGCGCTCGACATAGCCCAGCCGCATCTGTTCCAGCGCCTGTCCATTGACCATTCCGGCAGTCGCCAGCCCTTCAAGATAATCGAACGCCACGATGTGCAGGGCAGCACCTGAAGCCTTGGCCAAGGCAGCGGCCCGGTCGAAGGCGGGGCTGTTTTCCATCAGCGGCGAAACGACCAGCATGAAGCGTAGTTGATCGGACATGACAGATCTCCGGTAGGTAATCGCTTGCCCCGATGGCTGCGGTGTTATTGGGCAGTGAAGCCTTGCACCTAGCCTGCCGCTGTTCAGGGCGCCAGGTTTGATCTTTGTCAAATGGAAGGGAACGGATGGCGTTGCCCGACGTGCGGTTGTCCGGGCTTCGTCCAGTGACGAAATTGTTGACCGTTATCAATTTTTCGTCCGGCTCTCCGGCGCAATCTTTGGGCTCATGCCGAACTCGGCATACGTACGGTGGAGGAGGGAGCATCACGAAAACGTGAGAGCGGCTGTTTTCGTCGAAAGGAGCCGGACCATGCATTCTCGAAGCAGTACGGAGGACTCTATGATCATTGATATCAAGGAGAAACCGGCAAGCCATTGCTGGGTTGTGTGCATGGATGCCTTGAAAGTGAACTTCAACACTCTGGGAGAAGCACAGGCATTTGTTGGTCAGCTCACGGCGCGTATCGAGGCGCCCCATGTCTGGCCAAGCGGCGCTAGCCTGGCAGGGGCGGCCCTGAAGGATATCGCGCGCTCAACTGATAAAAATCAAGTGGTCGGAACAAGGAGCAATCAATCTGTGGTTCTACTCCCGGATTGAAATGGCCGCGTGCCGAGGTGCCCCATGACGCAATCTCAGCGTTTACTCTTGATCGCTCCTTCAGCCATGACTCGGACACCGGCATTCGACCGGGCTGCTGCGCTGGCGCTCGCGATGCAATTGCCGTTGCACATCGTGGCGTTCGACTATTCCCAGGCCCTGGCGGTGGCCGGGTTGTTCGCCCCGGAACAATTCAGTAGGGCTCGGGATGGCTATCTGCAAACCCATCGCCAATGGCTCGTGGATCAGGCCGGATTGATGAGCAAGCAGGGTGTCGAGGTCACCAGCGAAGTGGTGTGGGTACAGCATCCTTATGAGGAGATTCTGAACTTCATCAATGAGATGCCGCTGACGCTGATCATCAAGGACGCCCAGGAAGAATCGGCGTTAAAACGAGTATTTTTTACACCGCTGGATTGGCAGCTGCTGCGCGATTGTCCTGTGCCGGTGAATCTGGTGACGACTGCGCTGAATGCCCGACCACGCAACGTGCTGGCCATCATTGATGTGTTGCGCGATGAAGATCAGGACCGCGTGTTCAACGACCAGGTTATCGACGCCGCGGCGAAACTGGCCTCAGTCTGTGATGCCAGTCTTGAGTTGCTGCATGTGTATGACTGGACGGCTATATATGTACAGGACATGGGCATTGGCGCATTGCCGCTGGCCAGCGGGATCCATGAAATGTTGGGAGCGGCTCAGCATGAGGCATTTGCGGCCATCGCTGAACGCCACGGCGTGTCACCGCAGCGTCGTCACTTCATAGTGGGGGCACCCGTGCCGAGTATCTGTGAATTCGTCTCGGACCACCGTACCGATGTCATTGTCATGGGCACGGTACAGCACAAGGGCCTGAGCAAATTACTCGGAACCACCGCCGAGCAACTGCTGCATCGGGCGCCGTGCAGTGTGCTGGCGATCAAGCCGGGAAGAATGCTGCAATCCTGAGGGCTTGATCGCCCCGCGACGATTCGTTGGCCGGCACATCGCGCAGCGTTTGTTCTACAGGTAAAGACGATGGATCACCTGACGGCTGTCGTCGGGATCATTGTGTGTCTCGAATCCGAGTGCCTTGGCCAGGTCGCGCATGGGGGCATTGCTGGAGGCGTCAACCGAATACATCTGGCGAAAGCCGTTTTTGCGCGCCGCCTTGATCAGATGCTCCATCAACAACGTGCCCAGCCCCAGATGCATCCATTCATCGGCGACCGTGACGGCACATTCACACTCATGCTCGCGGGTGGCCGCGTAACGGCTGATGCCGATCTCGATCAGATCCCCTTTTTCATGGACCAGGGCGACATAGGCCACACGCTGTTTATTGTCCGTGTCCATCAACTGATCGAGCATCGCAGCGCCGGGTTCGCTGATCTGCGCGAGAAAGCGCATGTGCCGGGATTCGGGAGACAGCCGTTTGATGAACGCGTATTCACGGTCGCGATCCTTCTGCGCCAGTGGTCGGATCAAAACGTGGCGACCGTCCCTGAGCGCTTCTATCCAGTATTGGCCGTCGACCGCGGCATAGGTGGCCGCGGCCCGATCGTTGTGGTCTTTGACGGTAAGCATGGGGTGTTCCTCCAGTGCGGTTTGCAAGATTGGCATGCGGCAAAAAATTCGCGTTTGAGTTCTTTTCTACTCCGCTGGCGACGTTTGAATCTGATCTGGATCAGACAGCTGTGCCGGCGGCACCGGTTTGCGTGGGCTTGATGTAAATCAAACCGCGCCAGGTGATAGAGCGCAGTCTTGAAAACATCCCGGCACTGTATGACCGGAGTCGAACGGAGGTGTGTGATGGGTCGATATCAACGTTTTCTGCTGATCGCTGACCAAAACCTGCATCAGTCTCCCGCCCAGCTGCGTGCCGTCGCGTTGGCCAAGGCAGCCGGGGCCGTACTGGATGTACGGGCCTTTGTCGAACCGGCACCGGTGGTGCATTTATGGCAAGAAAAAGTCGATGATGCAGAGCAACAGCGGTATTTGCGTCGCTACCGCCGCTGGGAGGCCGAAGAGCTCGATCGACTCAGCGACCTGGGGCTGCAGGTGACGGTCAAGGCCGTCTTCACCACCCATGCGTTGCTGGATATCTTGAAGACGGTCGAGGATCTCAAGCCCGACCTGTTGATCAAGGATGTAACCCTTGAACCTGTGCTCAAGCGAGTGTTCATCACCCCGCTCGATTGTCACTTATTGCGTGAGTGCCCGATCCCCGTGCATCTGGTCAACCACGTTCGTTACAGCTTGCCGCACCGAATCGTGGCGGCAGTGGATCCGTTCGATCCGTCGACACAATTGAGCGGTTTGAACGACACCATCATTCAGACCGCCAACGCCCTGGCCCTGCACTGCGATGCGCCGTTGCACCTGCTTTACGCCTATGACCTGTCGCCGGCTTTCAACAGCGACGCGCCATTGGCCGGGGGCGGTTGGGGCGTGGATCTGAGCGAAGAGCTGCGTCAATCCTTGCACCAGGCGTTTGTTGCACTGGCGGAGCGCTACGGGGTGCCACCGGAGCGACGGCATTTCGTCATGGGACTGCCGGTGCCGGTGATCAGTGAGTTTGTCGAGCAATACCTGGCCGATGTCGTGGTGATGGGCACAGCTCATCGGGTGGGGCTCGATCGGTTGATCGGCAGCAACACAGAGCGGGCGTTGTACTCCGTGCCGGGCAGTCTGTTGGTGGTCAGGTCGCGAGCCAGGGAGTGAGCACTATCGCACCGTTGAACTGACCTGCGCGCAACAGCGCCAGCCAGCAACATGGCACGCATGCAGATTCTCCAGGCTGCCGGTATCAGTGGAGGTTGCGATGGCAGCCCACGTTCAGTTGCTTGAGCCCGTCCATGTTCAGGATCTTGACGTCGCGGCCGCTTATTTCCACCAATCCCTGGTCTCGCAGGTGCGCGATGCCCCGACAGATGGTTTCAAGGCGCAGGCCCAGGTAGGAGCCAATTTCCTCCCGACGCATTTTCAGCACAAAGCTGCTGGACGAATAACCGCGGGTATTCAAGCGCTGCGACCAATTGAGGAGAAAAGCGGCCAGGCGTTCATCCGCGTTCATGTTGCCCAGCATCATCAGCATGTCGTGATCGCGAACGATTTCCCGGCTGAGGATTTTGTTCAGGTTGTGCTGCAACGAAGGCAGTTCCCGGGCAAGTTTTTCCAGGTGAGCAAAATGGATGGGGCAGACCTCGCTGTCTTCCAAAGCAACGGCATTACACGCATGCAGATCGGTGCTGATGGCATCCAGACCAAGTATTTCGCCGGGGATCTGGAACCCTGTGACTTGCTCGCGACCATCGATCGACAGCACGCTGGTCTTGAACGAACCGATTCGCACCGCATACAGCGAACGCAACGGGTCGCCCGCGCGGTAAAGCGTTGCGCCCTTTTTGACCTTGAATCGTTGCACGATCAGTGTGTCGAGGCGTTCGATTTCCGGACCGGTCAGGCCAAGCGGCAGGCACAGCTCCAGGACGCTGCAGTTGGAACATGCAGACTTGAGGTTTTGACTTTGAATCTGCATGGCTTCAGACATGACATGTCTCCCCACGGATAGGATCAGCATACGCGCTAGCAGCCCAGGCCACCCTTTGTTCCAACATATAGTTGATGTAATAGACGAACGGGTGAAAGCCTCGTTGCCTCTGCTGGACCAATGCCCAATGCCTGTGCGTTATTCAGTCAATGCGCACTTTCTGAGCGTTGATGTAAATCAAGTCATGAGCGCTGCAGGCGCTCAGAATCAAGAAAAACCTGTTGGTGGCCTGATCCGCTGGCGGAGAAGTACAAGAGCGATTTTTCGAGTGCCGGGCAACTGCAGGCACATGACGTCCAGGCTGAGCCGAATATCCACCCCACGGGAGATTTTTCATGAGCCAGTATCAACGCCTGTTACTGATCATCAACCCGGCGTTGCGCCATTCCTCAGCCATTAATCATGCAGCGGCGCTGGCCAAGGCCAGCGGTGCAAGTTTGCATATCGCGGCGCTGACCCCTTCGTCCAAATGGTTATCGCTGCTTGAAGAGGGCGATCGAGAATCGGGTCGGGAGCGCTACCTGCAGGACCATCGCGGCTGGCTTGAGGCTCAGGCCGAAAATTTGCGTGGCAGGGGGATAGAGGTGACCACCGAGGTGGCCTGGGCCGAGGACATCAAGCAAGACATCATTGAACACGTCACGGACATGCAACCCGACGTGTTGATCAACGAGGTTCAGCATGAGTCCGCGCTCAAGCGGGCCTTCTTCACCCCGTTGGATTGGCATTTGTTGCGTCACTGTCCGGTGCCGGTGTTTCTGGTGGGCGGGAGCAGCTTCGTTTTGCCTCGCAAGGTAGTAGCAGCGGTCGAGGTATCGGATGTCGAGTCTACCGACAATGAACTGAACGACCGAATCATCAAGCAGGCTTGCAGCCTTGCGATGCAATGCAACGCCGAGCTGCATTTGCTGTATGCCTGCGATATCTCGGCCGCTTTTCTGGCGGACATGGGCGGCCTGACCCTCGCTGACCTGACCCACGCGCTTCGCAGAGACCTGGAAACGTCGTTCATTGAGTTGGCAGATCGGTTCGGAGTGCCCTCCGATCGTCGACATTTCATTGAGGGAAACCCGGTGAAGGCGTTGAGTGAGTTTGCCGATGAACACAATGTGGATGTGATCGTGATGGGCAGAGTCCAGTCCCATGGTGTGGACAAGCTTCTGGGCAGCACGACCGAGCATATTCTGTATCAGGTGCCCTGCTGCGTTCTGGCGGTCTAGATCCTGTCCGTACCAGACTTGATCCAGACCGTCAGTTGAGTCTGATATGTCAGAAAGGGGATTATTTGCGCTTCCAGTACTTTTGCATTTCCAGAAACAGGAAGGATGCGGTCCATGTGATGAGCACCAGCCCGGTAAGGGCTTGCAGACCGGTCAAGTATTTGAGGTTGCCCTCAGGCGAAATATCGCCGAAGCCGATGGTCGTGTACGTCGTAAAGGAAAAGTAGACGCAGTCCATCAGCGAACCGTCGAAGTTACCCGTCAGGCTGCCCCATCCCCCTGAGTGCACCATCAGGTAATAGACCAGCGCAAAGCACCAGACCTCCATGGCGTGGGCCAGGAGGGCGCCGAATACGCCAACCACGATTCTGAAGCGGTTCCACACCTTGAGCCGGGGCAGCCAGTCATTCAGGCGTAACAGGCATTCGTAGTGGATCACTACGGCGATGACCACCACCAGCGTATTGATCAGCGTGACTGCCAGCATGGCAAATCTCCAGCGATAGGGGAGGCGGTGCATCAGCGTAGTTCTACGCCAGGAAGCCGGAAAATCGTTGAGCTGAATCAATAAGGGTTTAAGTCATCGAAAGCCAGTCGCTCCGTTAACGATAGCTGTTGATTAGTTGATAAAAGTCAGATCCCCCACGGCATAACGCCAAATAATCGAACTGCCGCTTTCCGGTCGCAACAAGTCGACAGGACTTTTTGCTGGCTGCCGTCACGAGTTCGCTCGAAGTAACAAGCATTTGACTCAAGGCCCGGACAGCCAGGCGGGTTTGCACTCAGGCAGGTTTCAGGCCGAGGTATGTGATGCTCAAACTCAAACGCATTCTATTGATAGCCCCCAGCGAAATGACCCTGACCCCGGCGTTTGAGCGTGCACATGCCTTGGCGGGTGCAACCGGTGCCTTATTGCACATTGTCGCGTTCGATTATGTCCAGGCCCTGGCGGTAGCCGGTCTGCTTGACCATGACGCGATGGCACAGGCACGAGAAGGCTATCTGCAGGTTCACCGTCATTGGCTGGAGCAGCAGGCCCGGTTTCAACGATGCAGCGGCATACAGGTGACCACCGAAGTGGTCTGGGCCAGGTCGAGCCTGACAAATCTGCTGGAGTACGTGAACGACTTTCTTCCGGACCTGGTGATCAAGGACACCCATTATGTGCCGGCTCTGGACCGCGCCTTTCATCGGCCTGTGGACTGGCGATTGCTACGCGAGTGTCCGACCCACCTGCACCTGGTGACCAGCGCCCAAAATCCCAAGCCCTTGAAAATTCTCGCGGCGATCGATCTGTCCCATCTGGAGGAGCTCACTCAGGGGTTGAATGACCGAATACTCGACCTGGCCTCTACTCTGGCGGCCAGTTGCGGTGCGCAGTTGCACTTGCTTAACGTCAGTCGTTGGTCAGAGATAAGCGATGCGCCGATGAGTGTACCGACAGGCAGTCTTGATGAGAGTTTGAGAGACGCTATCGAGGATGCCCAACAAGAGGCATTCGATGTGCTTGCCGAGCGTTACTGCATCAAGGATGCCCGTCGACATTTATTGGCGGGCTCCCCCCACAAGGTTATCGCACTGTTCGCTCAACAGCATGCTTTCGACATGGTGGTGCTGGGCACGGCTTATCACCATGGGCCTGAGCGGTTTATCGGCGATACCGCCGAGAGTGTGTTGAACAGGGCACCGTGCAGTTTGATGATCGTCAAGCCATTATCGGGGGGCGGGATGTAGGAAGGCGGGAAATCACGACGCTGGAATCATCGGTGTACCGCTTTCGGCGGCGATGTCCTTTGGGCCAGGCATTAGGGCTCCGAAGTGAAATTTGTTTGAGCGAACACAAAAAATCCCGAAAGCATTTCTGTTTTCGGGATTTTTCATTGTTTCGCGACGGTGAAGCTAGTTGCTCTCGACTTTCCCTTAGACACCAGCTGCCAGAGGGAACAACCCTGCTACCAAGCAAGCGATCAAGATGAGGAAGCTCAGCGCAAACGCCCATTTCATGGTGTATTTCTGGTGGTCGCTGAACTCCACACCTGCCAAGCCACAGAGCAGGTAGGTCGAGGCCACAAGAGGGCTCAGAAGGTGAACAGGTTGGCCTACCAGAGAGGCACGTCCAATTTCAGCGTGGGTAATGCCATAGACTTCGGCAGCCTTGGCAAGTACTGGAAGCACACCATAGTAGAAGGCGTCATTGGACATGAAGAACGTGCCCGGAATACTCGCCAGCGCGGTTATCGGCGCCATGTATGGGCCCCAGGTCGCTGGTAGCATTGCCAGGAAGCTCGCAGACATCGCATTGACCATGCCCGTTCCGGAAAGAATGCCAGCCAGAATGCCGGCTGCCAGGAAGATCGCGATCTGGTTCAGGGCTGTTGGAGCGTGCGCGGAAATACGACGACGCTGATCGTTCATGTGTGGGTAGTTGATCACCAATGCAACGGAGAACGCGACCATGAACAAAATGGAAAGTGGCAAGATTTCCACCACCAAGCCGGCCATCAAAGCAATCGTCAGGCCCGCGTTCAACCAAAACAGTTTTGGGCGACGCAGTTCGGCATTCTCGTCTGACATCGATGGCAGACCTTCGTCAGTCTCCTCGTCAAAAACTGTGGCAGCAGCACCCACTGACAAGCGCAGTTTTCCAAGACGTTGACGCTCACGAATACCGATGAAGTAAGCCAGCGCCAGAACACCGAGGAAGCCCACTACCATAACGGGAATAAGTGGGATAAAGAGCTCGGACGTATCAACCTGCAAGGAGGCTGCGGCACGTGCAAGTGGTCCGCCCCATGGCAATAGGTTTGTCACACTTGCCGCCAGAATGACCACGCACGTCAGCGACAAGGGTTCGAGCCTCAGCCGTTTGAAGAGAGGCAGCATCGCGGTGACGGTGATCATGTACGTCGTTGAGCCGTCGCCATCCAGCGATACCATCCCTGCCAGAAGCGTTGCAAACACAACAGCCTTCATCGGGTCGCCGTTGATCAGCTTGATGAACTTGCGAATGATCGGATCGAACAGACCGGTATCAAACATCACGCCGAAGTAGAGGATCGCGAACATCACCATGACCGCGGTCGGCGCTACCTTTTTCAGGCCGTCGATCATCATGTTGCCCATGTCCGGACCGAATCCTGCCATGAGCGCGAATACGATCGGAACTGTTGTCATCGCTACCAACGGTGACAACCGCTTGGTCATGATCAGTGCCATGAAGGTCACTATCATGCCGTAGCCGAGTATTGAGAGCATTTGTATCACCTTGACGTAAAGTACAATTGTTTTTATGGGATCTGCGCAAAAAAGCGCATCAAGGTTCCCGCTGTATTTTTGGTTTGATCCAGCGGGTTGCCGCTGAGTCTCACACGAGTATCAACTCATGTGAAGGCCACCATTAAGCGAGAAGTCAGCACCATTCGCATACCCAGCCTCGTCCGAGGCCAGCCAAGCGCATACCGCTGCGATCTCCTCGGGTGTTCCAAGGCGACGAGTCGGAATGTCCTGGATGATGCGATCCATCGCGTCCGCCGTGGTGACGGACTTGAGTTTGGCAGTGGCGATGTAGCCAGGAGACACGGTATTCACCGTAACTCCGCGGGAACCGACTTCTCGTGCCAGTGCGCGAGTGAAGCCTCGGATTGCCGACTTTGCAGTTGAGTAGTTGACTTGACCTACTTGGCCCAGTTGGGCGTTTACTGAAGAAATGTTGATCACTCGTCCCCAGCCTCGTTCAGCCATGCCATCGATAACCTGTTTGGTTACGTTGAACAGCGAGTTGAGGTTGGTATCGATGACCGTGGCCCAGTCATTGGGCTGCATGTCCTGAAAAACAACATTCCGAGCGGTGCCGGCGTTGTTGATCAAAACGTCAACGGGGCCGACATTTTTCTTGATTTGATCGAAAGCCTTCCGGCAGGACTCCCAGTCAGCAACGCTGCCTTCAGAAGCGATGAAGTTAAAGCCAAGCTCCTTTTGTTGAGCGAGCCAAGTGTCCTTCAGAGGCGAGTCAGGGCCGCATCCTGCGACGACGGTGAATCCGTCACGTGCCAGTCGTTGGCAAACTGCGGTGCCCAGGTTTCCCATACCTGCAGTAACAAATGCGATCTTTTTGTTCATGCGCAAACTCCTGTTGTGTTTTTTGTTGGGAGCATTGATTGCAACCTTTGAAGGCTACTGGGGGCTAATAAACCCCAGTCGAAATTGTTTTGCAAGGTTACGGAGTACAATTACGCCAAAAAGAAACAATTTCTTACCAGCGGTCATCTTCATGGGGATGCGGTTTCATGATCCTCCAGAGTTCTTCCAGCCCATCGAGCGTCGAGGTGCGAGGGCGGTACTCGCAACCCACCCAGCCCTGATAGGCCCGGTCTTCCAGCATGGAGAGCAGTTTCGGGAAGTCGATGTTGCCTGTGCCTGGCTCGTTGCGGCCGGGAAAGTCAGCGACCTGAATGTGCCTCACCCGCGACCACCATTGATTGAGCTTGCGCAGGCAATCCACGCCGAGAAGCTCGGTGTGGTAGGTGTCCAGGATCAGTCCTAGGCCGGGCAGGGTCTCGAGCATCTCTTCAGCGAAGTCGAAGTGGCTCATCAGGTAACCCGGGACTTCATCTGAGCTGATGACTTCAATCAAAGGCTCGATGCCTTCTCCAGTCAAGAACTCAACGGCGTACTTCAGATTGCGACGGTAAATGCCGCTATCGGCAATGACCCCAAGTTCTGCCTGCGACACCCCTGACATCAGGTGAACCATTCGGCAGTCGAGTGCACTGGCATATTCAACGGCCTTGGTTAGATCCGATCGAAATGCTTCTTTTGAACTGCAAATGCCGGTGTTGCCTTTGGTTGGGCCCGATGGCGCGGCGAATTGCACCATCTGGAGTTCATGCTCGCGGAGAAGCTCTGCGATGTGCGGAGCTTCGTATTCATAGGGCGAGGGAAACTCGATGGCTCGAAAACCCGCGTTGGCCGCTGCCGAGAACCGCTCCAGAAAAGGCAATTCCGTAAACTGGAAGCCGATGTGCGCGTTCAACCTGGTCATGGGTGACTCCTCAAATCTTCGAATCTGCATCAGGCGTTCAGAAGGTTGCGCAGCTTCAATACGGCGCTGTCGGGTGTTGTCAGTACAGGCAGACCACTTGCTTGGCTCACCCTTTGTGCTGCACTGGTCATGGAAAATTGTGCAAAACACAGCAGCTCGCTATTGGTAGGGGGGCGTGCGGAATCGACGATAAGCGTGTCATGTCGCTCGGCATTCCCCTTGCGCAATTCGGCGAGTGCTTCTGGGCAGACAACGGAATTGAGCTCAATATCGACACCCAGTTGTTGCGCATAGGCTTGAAATTCCTCGGTCATCGATGCAATGGCCGGCTGGAAAGTCGCAAGTATGGTGATTTTTCCGGTGCGTTGAATGGCCTCCTCGATCATGGCTTCGTTCGGTTTAAGTACCGGAATGCTCAGCGAGCGCTTGCACAAATCGATCGCGTCACCGAATGCCGAACACGTAAACAAGATCGCATCAGCACCGGACTCTGCGGCGTAGGTAGCGAGTTTCAAGAACCGCTGGCTCAATGCCGGAGTCAGTTCACCGGCCTCGGCCAAATCGCTGGAAAGCGAATCTTCCAATAAATTGGCCAGCCTGGCCTCAGGCCAAAGCCGAGTGAATGCTTCAGTAATGGGTGCGATTGCTACTGGTGTTGCATGGATCAAATAGATGCGTGGTGCGGTCATGACGGATTCCTGGATGGCTGTAGGTCAAGTTGGTGTACGGTGAAGTCCTGAAGTGTCACTGGCGTGTTGATGTGCATCAGGTGTGTTATTTTTCTTTAAAGCTTGGTGTTGGATGTAACGCTCCATCCCAGGCAATGCATTGATGTCATCCTCCTCTGATTATCGGTTTCCATGAACTCAGCAGAATCGACTCTTCAACAACCCTTGGTGGGCGAACCAGCCAAAATGAAGCCCAAGATAAAGAAAGACCTTGCGGAGCAGTTGGCACCCAAGATCATCGACATGGCCAGAGCCCGGTCGATGCGCGCTGGTGATCCTTTGCGCGAGGAGTCTTTTGCCAAGGAGTTGGGAGTTTCCCGATCTCCGATTCGACGAGGTTTCGCGTTGTTGGCCGAATTGGGTCTGGCGACCAAGGAGCCGAACCGAGGTTATTTCCTGACAGCTGACGCGCGAGGAATCGACAGTCGCAAGCTCCCTCTGGAAGTCGATCCGTTTGAAGACTTCTATTTGCGCGTTGTCGACGACGTCTTGCGTGGTGACATTCCCACGACTTTTTTTGAAGCCGAGTTGATGCGCAAATATGAGGTGCCGAGAGGACAGCTCATGAAGGTTCTGACCCGGCTGGCCAATGAAGCAATGATTGAGCGCAAGCCGGGGCAGGGGTGGGAGATCAACAGTTTTCTGCACGACTCCAAAGCCCATATTCAGAGCTATCGCTTTCGCATGGCAATCGAACCGGCTGCGGTATTGGAACCGGGTTACGAGGTGGATAAGCCAGCGTTTGCCAAAGCGCGGGAAATCCAGCAGCAACTGCTCGATGGCGACATTTTCACCTTGTCGCGATCGCAGCTGTTTCAGATCGGTTCGCAGCTTCATGAGCTGGTGGTGCGCTGCTCGGGCAACGCTTTCTTTCTTGAGGCTATCCGCCGCCAGAACCAATTGCGTCGGTTCATGGCCTACAAGGCCAACGTGGATCGGCCTCGCTTGATCAACCAATGTAAAGAACACATCCATCTTCTTGATCTCATCGAAAGTGGACAGCGAGAGGCGGCGGCGGAATTTCTACGCAACCACCTTGATGTGGTCGGGCGGCAGAAAACAGATAAAGAGGCCAAGGATGAGCTGGAGTACCAGCGCAGCCTTGAAGTATCGGTTGTCAGCTAGCGCTCAGCTCGTTTAACAGCACCACGCCATCGTCATCGCCGAACAGTTGGTCTCCATCGGCGATGGTGTGCCCGGCGAATTCCACCGATATGCCAATCTGTCCCTCGTTTCGCTTGACGGTCTTGCGCGGGGATGTGCCCAGTGCCTTGATGGCGATCGGCATATCGCGCAGCGCCGCTTTGTCGCGGATGTAACCGTAAATCAACACACCGACCCAGCCGTTCTTGACCAGATCCTCAGCGATCACATCGCCAAACAGCGCGTAGCGGTCACTGCCACCACCGTCCACCACCAGCACCCGGCCGTGTCCTGGCAGACTGCTTATCTCCTTGATCCTGGAATTGTCCTCGAAACATTTGAGGGTGAAGGCGCGTCCCTCGAAATCATTTTTGCCGCCAAAGTCCTGAAAAATCGGGGACAGCACGCGAATTGAGTCTGGGTACTGATCGCAAAGATCGGAGGTTTTAACTGTCATGCAGGATCTCCTGGGAAAGTGAAATGGGTGACCGTTGAGCGTAAAGGTTGCACAAACTGAATATTCATGCAATAAAATGCAATCTGTCGAGGGCGATAGCGCTACTGCTCCCCGTAACGTCTCAGGACGAACGGGAGCAAAAGGTTGAGGACTTCGTCTCGCCAATATTGTACTTTGTATTTACGATGTACAGAAATGGAGCCGGTTCATCACGCACAGGCTTCGAAAAAATTCAGTTCAAACAATAAGTAAGGGGTATGCGATGCGTATTTTGGTTCTTCCTGGTGACGGTATTGGTCCAGAAATCGTTGAATCTTCGATGTCGGTGCTCAAGGCTGCCAACACAAAATTCGATCTGGGCTTGAGCTTCGATTACGACGATGTCGGTTTCACAAGCCTGGATAAATACGGCACAACTTTGCGTGATGAAGTGCTGGAAAAGGCCAAAAGCTACGACGGCATCATTCTCGGCACCCAGTCGCACGCCGACTATCCAGTGCCTGAAAAAGGCGGTCGCAACGTTTCTGCCGGTTTCCGTATCGGCCTGGATCTCTACGCCAACGTACGTCCTGCTCGTACTCGTCCATTCCTGACTTCCAACATGAAGGAAGGCAAGACCATGGACCTGGTGATCATGCGTGAAGCGACTGAAGGCTTTTATCCAGATCGCAACATGAGCCGTGGTTGGGGCGAAGTGATGCCGACTCCGGATATGGCTTTATCCACACGTAAAATCACTCGTCATTGCAGCGAGCGTATCGCCCGCCGTGCATTCGAGCTGGCTATGAAGCGTGGCAAGAAAGTCACCGCTATTCATAAGGCCAACAGCTTCCACATGACTGACGGTCTGTTCCTCGAGTGCGTTCGCGATGTAGCGAAGGACTTCCCGGAGGTCGCGCTGGACGATCTGCTGGTCGATGCCTCCACTGCCCACCTGGTACGTAGCCCTGAGCGCTTCGACGTTCTGGTCGCGACCAACTTCTACGGCGACATCATCAGCGACCTTGCCAGTGAACTGTCGGGCAGCCTGGGTCTGGCCGGTTCCATGATGGCCAGCGACACTCATTGCTGCGCCCAGGCCCAGCACGGCTCTGCGCCGGATATCGCCGGTCAGGACAAGGCCAACCCGGTTTCGATGATTCTGTCCGTTGGCATGCTGCTGCAGTGGATGGGCGAGCACCACAATAAAGAAGCGCTGATCAAGGCCGGCCTGGAAATGGAAAAGGCAGTGGATGTTGTGCTGCAGGATCCTAAGCAGCGCACGCCTGATCTGGGCGGCTCCAGCGGTACCAAATCGTTCGGCGAAGCTGTAGCCAAAGCCATTCTGGGCTGATTGAAACGGGCGGCATGCCAGGCATGCCGCCCGTTGTCTGGAATGTTGCGGATCTATAACAAGAAATCGCCTGTTCTCCTTTTGGATATCCAAAGGAGGAGGGCACGAGGAGACCACAGTGAGTCAATTACTACTCGGTTGCATCGCTGATGACTTCACCGGCGGTACGGATTTGGCAAGTACGCTGGTACGTGGCGGCATGCGCACGCTACAAGTGATCGGCGTGCCGCAAGGGCCTCTGCCTGATGACATCGATGCTGTCGTCATTGCCCTGAAAAGCCGTACCGTCAGCCCGGAAGAAGCCGTTACTCAATCGCTCGAAGCGCTGGAATGGTTGCGTGCGGCAGGCTGCCAACAGTTTTTTTTCAAATATTGCTCGACGTTTGACTCGACCTCTCGCGGAAACATCGGCCCTGTCGCCGACGCACTTGCTGAAGCTTTGAACGTCTCGTTCGCTGTGGCTTGTCCTGCATTCCCGGAGAACAAACGGACGATTTTTAACGGTCATTTGTTCGTCGGCGATGTGCTGTTGAGCGAATCCGGCATGCGTAATCATCCATTGACGCCAATGACCGATTCCAATCTGGTTCGGGTGTTGCAGCAGCAGACGCTCAAACCGGTAGGTCTTGTTGCACATTCGGTCGTCAACAAGGGCGCGCAAGCCATTTCCGCGGCTTTCAATAGCCTCACTGCCCAAGGTCGAGGTTATGCCATTGTCGATGCGATCGATGATGAAGATTTGTATGCGATAGGCACTGCCGTGGCGGACCATAAACTGGTTACCGGCGGTTCTGGCGTTGCGCTGGGTCTACCTGAAAACTTCCGTCGTGCAGGCAAGCTCGGTCAGTCCGAAACGGCATCGGTACTGCCTGTCATCGAGGGCTTGGGCGCCGTTGTTTCCGGCAGTTGTTCGGTAGCGACGAATGGTCAGGTCGAGCACTGGCAGAAAACCCGTCCGAGCTTTTCCATTGATCCGCTGCGTCTTGCCAATGGTCATGATCAGGTTGCTGAAGCACTCGAATGGGCGAAGGATCTGATTCAAAAGGGCCCCGTCCTGATCTACGGGAGCGCACATCCAGAGACGGTCAAGCTTGCTCAGCAAAAGCTCGGTGTTGAGGCTGCTGGGCAGATCGTTGAGGACGCATTGTCCGCCGTCGCTGTCGGCCTCTACGGCATGGGTGTTCGCAAGTTGGTGGTCGCCGGCGGCGAAACATCGGGTGCGGTAGTCAAGGCACTGCAAGTCAAGGCTCTGCGAATTGGTGCGACCATCGATCCTGGTGTGCCCTGGACACTCGGCTTGCGCGACGACCCGGTTGCCCTGGCGCTGAAATCCGGCAATTTCGGCACGGTAGACTTCTTCGAGAAGGCATTGGCCAATGCGCCATGATCTGCTCAGCCTGGAAATCTTCATGGCTGTGGCGGAGCAGCGAAACCTGACAAAGGCGTCGCAGCTCTGCCATCTGGCGACCTCCGCAGTCAGTAAGCGGATCAGCGAGCTTGAAGAGAAGGTGGGTTCCCCGTTGTTCATTCGATATCCGCGCGGAATGGAGCTGACGCCTGCGGGGCAGTCGCTGCGCCATTACGCGTTGCAGGTGAACGAAACTCTTCAGAAGATGGACCAGGAGTTGAGTGAGTATGGTGCTGGAATCAAGGGCCATGTTCGATTGCACGCCATTACATCGGCGTTGGCCCAACAGCTGAGTCTGGATATCGGCAGGTTTATGGAAACCTACCCCGATATCAAGTTCGATATCGAGGAGCGCGTCGGTGCGGCAATCGTTCGAGCCGTGTCGGACGGTCGTGCGGATGTCGGCATCATTGCCGAACAGACGCCTTCACAAGGGTTGGAATCCGTTCCCTATCGCGTGGATGAGTTGGTGATTGCGGTTCCAGAACGGCATCCATTGGCGGCGCAGACGCAAGCCAGTTTCGAGCAAGCGCTGATCTTCGAATTCATTGGTCCTCACGTGGAGAGCTCGGTGCATTTGCTCCTGAGTGAACAAGCCGAATTGTTAGGTAAGCCAATCAGGCAGCGGGTTCGCGTTTCCAGCTTTGAATGCATGTGCCGGATGGTTTCGACCAATCTGGGCATTTGCATTTTGCCTCGCGATGTTCTGCGTCCCTATCTGCGTTCCTTCCATTTGCAGGCTGTCACGTTGGCCGAGCCATGGGCCAAGCGTCAGTTGAATATTGTTGCTCGACGATTCGAAGCGCTCCCTCCTACCGCTCGCGCGTTCGTCGCACACTTGACCGCGTGACAAGTGCTATCCATGTACCTGTTCGCTTTTTGAGATGACTTCATGTTCATTTACGTAGGCTGTCGTACCACTCGTGAAAGGAATGCCCGTGGCAACGGGATCAATGTCTACAGCGTCGATTCACAGACTGGGCGCCTGTCTCATGTGCAACTGGTTGATGGTTTGGTAAACCCTTCATTTCTTGCGATCAGTAAACAGGGGGATTTCCTGTACTGCGTCCATGGTGATACGGATCAGGCCAGCGCATTTAGCATCGGCGCCGATGGCGCACTGCGCTATCTCAATAGCCAATGCACCCATGGCCACAATCCCGCACACCTGGCGATTTCACCGGACGGCGCCTTTCTGGTGGTGAGCAACCATTACAGTGGTTCTGTTGTTGTCTTACCGATTCTCGATTCGGGAGAGCTCGGCGAGCTCTGCGATCAAGTGATGACGCAAGGGCCTATCGGACCCCATCGAATTGAACAAAAAGGCCCGAAACCGCATTTCAATCCATTCGACCCCAGTGGAAAACTAGTGGTCGTGCCGGATAAAGGTCTCGATCGGATCTTCACTTATCGATTCGACTCGCAATCGGGCAAGTTGCTGCCGACAGCCTGTCCATCGGTTGCTACTCGCAAAGGTGCAGGACCACGGCATGTGGCGTTTCATCCGGGATTGCCCGTTGTCTACTCGGTCAATGAGCTCGATTCGACTGTCGCAATCTATCGCTTCAACAGCGAAAGTGGTGAGCTGCAGCCGCAGCAGGTGCTCTCTGCGCTGCCGGATTCTTTCACGGGCGACAGCACGGCCGCAGAGATCGAGGTTGATAAGGCCGGGCGCTTCCTCTATGCCTCCAACCGAGGAAGCGACAGCATTGCGCGCTTCAGCATTGATCCCCAATCGGGCTGGCTGACATTCGAATCAGCGACGCCAACGCAAGGCCTCACTCCTCGATTTTTCGCTTTGTCGCCCGACGGCAGATGCATGTATGTGGCCAACGAGGACAGCGACACGATCGTGGTTTTCAGTGTTGACCCAACGACTGGCAGCTTGACCCCAACGGGTGAGGTGATTGAGACAGGGAGTCCAGTGTGCATGGTCTTTGGTGGCGCCAACGTATGAGAGCGTTTTTCACCTCAATGGGATTGTGGTGGGCGACACCGCTGGTTGGAGTGACCGGCGCACTGATTGCCAGTTACCTGAACTGGCCTTTGCCGTGGATCATTGGATCGATGTTGGCGGTTATTCTGGTGCGTTGCCTAGGCTGGCGGGTAGGGGAGATCCCCAATGGTCGATTGACTGGGCAATGGATGATTGCGACATCCATCGGTCTGCATTTCACACCCGCGGTGCTGGAGCAGATCCTGGGGCATTTCGCGATGATGCTGTTCGCGGCATTTCTGACCTTGTTGCTTGCCTTGCTCGGCATAGAGTTCATGCGGCGTCGAGGCATGGATCTGACGACTGCCTTTTTCGCCTTCATGCCTGCGAACTTTGCAGAGATGATTCAATCGGGGATCAGGCATAAGGCCAACGTCAGTCAGATCGCTGCAGCTCACAGTGTACGGCTCGTGCTGATTGTTCTTTGTGTTCCGCCCGCGATGTTTTTCAGCTCGAAAATCTCTCCATCGGTGGTTCATGCCCGATTGCCCAGTGATTGGTATTGGCTGCTGCCATTGTTGCTCGGCGGGGCGCTGACGGCGATTATCTGGAAACGGTACAAGTTGCCGAACCCTTGGATGTTCGGCCCGATGGCGCTGTGCGCGCTATTCACTGCCAGCTTCAATCTGCAGACGGCATTACCCGTTGAGCTGAGCCATTACGGTCAACTCATGATCGGTTGTGCGCTCGGAGGCTACTTTGATCGCCAGTTCTTCAAGGCCTCACCGACATTCCTGATCAAGGTTTCGGTGTTCACCTTGAGCATGATTGTTTGCACCTTGTTGCTGGCACTTGGGATCGGATATCTGCTGGGCTTTCCTTTGGTGACGCTGGCACTGGGCATGATGCCGGGCAGCAGTACGGAAATGTACCTGACGGCCGAAGCCTTGAACCTGGGCGTTGGCATCGTTACGGCAATGCAGATCATGCGCTTGATAGTGGTGATGCTCTGCGCTGAGCCGGTGCATAAAATCTGGTTGAAACGCCTTCGCCGCTGAGCAGGCAAGTGCGTTTCAACCCTTTATCGCAGCGGCCTCAATTGACTTGAAGCGGGGCAACCGTGACGTCACTTTGGCCGCTTGCGGCAAGTGCCTTGTTAACGAAGCCGTTGGCTTTCTGTTCTTCCAGGAATGCTCTGACGTACGCCGCACCCGTGACGCATCGCACTGGAACGCCCATTGCCTGGCGAATTGATGTGAAGTAGCCGTCCAGTACGCGCAATTCCTTGTTGGCCTCGGCGACCTTGAGCAGCGGTTGACGCACGCCCGCCGCCGCATCCAGGTTCTCATCGAGAAACAAGTCCACCGCTCCGGCAGAGGTTGGCGCGCGAACCAGAGTTGCGTGCTGTTGAGTCCGGCTCAGGTACAGATCATAAGCTGCACCCTTACCCACGGCGATCCGCACGCCGGGCTGATCCAGATCTTCCATCTTGCGGAATGGAGAGCTGTCCTTGACCAGATAGGTACCTTCGATAATCACGTAAGGTTCACTGAAGGCGACTTGAGCTTCACGCACAGGTTCGATGGCCAGGAATGCAATGTTCCATTGATTTTGCGCCAAAGCCTCGAACACCTTCCCTGCAGCATCGTAGGTGATGAACTCGACAGGAACGCCCAAGTGCTTGCCCAGTTCCACCGCCAGGCTGACAGATACACCTTGAGGTTGGCCCGTTTCGGCATTGCGCTGTGCAAGCACCGGGTTGCCGAAGTTGATGGCTGCTCTGAGCACGCCGGTCGGTGCAAGATCTTCAAGAACTTTTGCGGTAGGGGCGAGCATAAATGGTCTCCATGGAAATTGTCGTCGGCCCTGAGAGTAGGGAAGTGAGCAAGACCTGACAATTTCAGACTCATCAAGGCTGCGTTCTCCGTTGGCGAACGATGACTTGCTCATTGTTCAATTTTCTCCAGCTCGGCCTTTGGTTACGCTGGGTTCAACTGAACGACCGTATAGAGTCGTTTGCGTACGCACTCAACCGGTGAATGATAAGCCCATGATTTCAGCCATCGACGCACGTCATCAAAGTCATCTTCAAGTGGGCGACACCCGTTACGCCTACGTGGATCTGCACAAGATACTCACCCCGGACGAGCTCATTGGCTTGCCCTATTCAATCCGTATTCTGCTGGAGAATGTGGCGCGGTGCTCACCAGCGTCGCTGGACAACTTCATCGCATGCATACGCCAAGGGGCGCCGGCCTGCGAAGTGCCGTTTTATCCTAACCGGCTGATGTTCCACGACACGACCTGCCTGCCGGCGCTTGCTGACTTTGCCGGTATGCGCGACATGGTGGTGGAAATGGGTGGCGCACCGGAAACCATGAACCCGATGATTCCTGCGGTGCTGGTCATTGACCACTCGGTGATCGTCGAGCGCTACGCCGAAGCGGACGCGGTGGAGAAGAACCTGGACATCGACTACCGCCGCAACTCCGAACGCTACGAATTCATCAAGTGGGCACAGAAGAGCCTGACGAATTTCAAGGTGGTTCCGCCCGGTACCGGGATCATTCACCAGGTCAACATGGAGTCGCTGGCGACCGTGGTTTGGGAAAGCCAGACCGCCGATGGCCAGCCACTGCTGCATCCTGACGATATCGTAGCGACCGACAGCCACACGCCGATGATCAACGCCATCGGCGTCCTGGGCTGGGGTGTGGGTGGTCTGGAGGGGCAGGCTGCCATGCTCGGTGAGCCGGTGCCGATCAGTTTTCCTGAAGTCGTCGGCATTCGTTTGAGCAATGAACTGCGGCCCGGTGTGACAGCAACCGATCTGGCATTGCGCATCACGCAAATATTGCGTGCGAAGCGCGTAGTGGGCAAGTTCGTTGAGTTCTGCGGCCCTGGCCTGTCGAAGCTCAGTTGGGCGGCGCGAGGCACGCTGTCGAACATGGCCCCTGAGTATGGCGCCACGGTAGTGTTCTTCCCGTTCGACGACAGCACGATGGAGTACATGCACCTGACCGGTCGCAGCGAAGACACCATTGCGCGCATCGAAACTTACCTCGAAGCGCAAGGCCTGTGGCGCCACGACTCACTGCCCGAACCGCATTTCGATGACCTGATCGAGCTGGATCTTGCGGCCATCGAGCCTAGTGTTGCCGGGCCTCATCAGCCGCATCAGTGGCGCAAGCTGGCTGACGCCGCGCCATCCTTTCGTCAGGAAATTCTGGGTGAGCGGGAGGGCGTGATCGCTCGTGCCTCGGACGCTGAAGCCGAATACTTCGAGCCTTCGTTTGGCCAGGCCCTGACCCATGGCGCCATCTCCCTGGCGGCGATCACCAGTTGCACCAACACTGCAAACCCGAGCCAGATGATCCAGGCGGGATTGCTGGCCCGCAACGCTCAGCGTCGCGGTTTGCGCAGTAAACCCTGGGTCAAGACATCTCTGTCGCCCGGCTCACGCGTAGTCGCGGACTACCTGGAAAAGGCCGATCTGCTGAGCGACTTCTCGGCCCTGGGGTTCGACCTCGCCGGGTTTGGCTGCATGACCTGCATCGGTAACTCCGGCAGTCTCGAAGAACACATGGAGCGCTTCTCGGACCAGGGCCTCAAAACCGTGGTGGTGCTGTCGGGCAATCGCAACTTCGAGGGGCGGGTCAATCCTCGCGTACAGGTCGGCTATCTGGCCTCGCCGGCGCTGGTCGTTGCTTATGCGTTGGCGGGCACCATCAATATGGATATTCAGACTGAGCCGTTAGGACAGGATGCGGCAGGCAACGATGTGTACCTGCATGAACTGATGCCAAGTGAAGAGCAGATTCAGGCACTGGTCAGCCAGACCGTTCGCCCGGATTTGTTCCGCCAGCGTAACGCGATGCTGTGGGATGGCACTCATCACTGGCAGGCACTGTCAGCGAGTGGCAGCGTGCAGTTTCCTTGGGCGCCGAATTCGACTTACCTGCGCCGCCCCGTTTACCTGCAAAACGTCAAGGCCAAGGCTTCACCCGAGTTGTCGATTCATAGTGCAAGAACTTTGATGGTGCTGGGCGACAACGTCACCACTGACCACATCTCTCCGGCCAGTGCGATTCCACTCGAAAGCCAGGCGGGCCAGTGGTTGATCGAGCGTGGCGAAAACCCGGACGATCTCAATCAATACTCGACCCGCCGCAGCAATCACGAAGTGATGATGCGCGGTGCGTTCGTGAATCGAGCAGTGAAGAATCGGCTATTGGAGCAACAGCCGGGAGAGGGTGGTTTTGCAACGGCTTTTGACGGTTCGATCCAGCGCGTTTACGACGCAGCTCTGAGCTACGTTGCCAAGGATGTGCCGCTGGTGATCTTCGCCGGGTTCAACTATGGAGCGGGCTCCAGTCGTGACTGGGCAGCCAAGGCGCAAGCCACCTTGGGCGTCAAGGCTGTCGTCGCGCAGAGTTTTGAGCGTATCCATCGTAGCAATCTGATCGGCATGGGCATCTTGCCCATTACCTTCTCGGCAGGCGTCGACGCGACGAACTTGCAGTTAAAGGGGGATGAGGCGCTGGACTTCAACGGTCTGGAGACAATGCAGGTGGGGGCAAATCCGCTGTGCCTGGTGATCAATCGCGCGGACGGAAGTCAGACCTCGCTGCCGTTGATTCTGCAGCTGGATTCGCAACAGGAAATTCTCTACTTGAAGGAGGGCGGTATCCTGCCGTATGTCGTGCGCAAGGTCGTTTCGCAGGTGAATACTTAACTGAGGGGGATGCTTTGAAGGGCATGGCGAGATGCCGCGTTCGTAGATGCCTGGTAACGGTTTGGCCGGCATGCGCGCAACGGTTCAGGTACCCGTTGCGCAGACTGTGCTAAGGCCAGGGCTGTTGTAGCGCCAAAGCGGTTGTTTTATTGCTATTGCGCACAGCCGTCGAAACAAATTTCCAGGTCGAATCAGTCAGTTTTTAAGGTGTGACTCAAACCTGAAGCCGCCCTTCGCTGATGGCAACTGCAAAGTCTTCGGGGGTTGGGCTTTCCGGCCACTGCGCAACACCCTCTGGCAGCGAAATCCAGGGCTGTTTACGCTTGACCCAGATGTGTGCCAAGGGTGCCAAACGGTCCGCGCCGTGGAGTACGCCAGCCCGCAGCACACGCATGCCTGGGGCCGCGTCGGTCTCATTGAACAGCCGGGTGAAACACGTACCGCAGGCGTACTGCGTCGATGTATGTCCTTCTGTTGTATGGGTGTATGCAAGTGTGCTTCCCGATATCTCAATCGCCTGAGCTGGACAGAGCATATGTAATGCGAAGGCACTGCCACTCCAGCGTTGGCAGTTCAGGCAGTGGCATGCGTACAGCGGTGCAGATTCAATTTGCAGTTGAAGTTGGACTTGTCCACATCGGCATTGTCCGGTGAAACCCATGGTGTCGCTCCTTATACTGCTGCGCTACGAATGAGAGGTGCATCATCCATGTTCCTCGAACCCGGCAGAAGACAATAAACGGAGCAACCGTTGGTAAGAAATAGATGAGTGGCCTTGAATGGGAAAGCCAGCGAGTATTCCTGGCAGTATTGCGCAGTGGCAGCCTGTCAGGCGCCTCCAGATTGCTGGGAATTGCGCAGGCAACGGCTCGCCGACGTCTGGAAAGCCTTGAAGCTGGTCTGGGGGTGAAGCTGTTCACCCGAACCTGCGCAGGTCTAGTGCCTACTGCATCGGCACGTGGGCTTGTTCACCATGTCGAATCAATGGCGATGGCTGCCGAGGCGTTCAATCGCATGGCCAGCGCTGAAACGGACGTATCGTGCGGCACTGTCAGGCTCACCAGCAGCGCCTTTTTGGGTGTTGAGGTACTCCCTGGATTGATTCGCGAGTTTCATTACCAGCATTCAGCATTGAAGCTCGAAATCAGTATCAACGATTTGCTGGAAGACATCTCCCGACAGGAGTCAGACATCGCCGTACGACTCGTGCGCCCGAGAGAAACCGGAGTGGTCGTGCGACGCACAGGTGCTTTGCGAGTCGGCTTGTACGCAAGTGCCCAGTGCCTTGAACGCTATGGCGAGCCTGCAAGTCTCGATGCCGTGCGTCGCGCGCCGCTGATTGGCCCCGACCGACGCACCGCCGACCTGCGTCGGCTGGTCGAGATAGGACTGTGCGAGGCAGACCAGCCTTTCTCTATCGCTACCGATAATCACCTTGCTCAACTCGCTGCGCTGAGAAATGGCCTTGGGTTTGGCTTATGTCCAGCCACCGTCGCGGCTAACTATGGTCTGATCCGGATTCTGCCTGACAGCTTCGGCTTCGACGTTGATGTTTGGATTGCCATGCACAATGACCTGCGTAAAGTCGGGCGCATTGCCAAAACTTTTGAAGCCTTGGGTGAGGCTCTGAATCGTTACTTGGAGGACAGTGGTCAGTCGTAACAAGCCAAGAGCGCCCCTTAATGACCGTCAGATATCGGCCGTCCGCTGACTATCGCGACCGGTTGAGTCCGCAGCTAACGCCTAAGCCGAAAGGGGCAAAAAATGGCCGGAACAGGCGCTCAGTATCGATAAAACGGTCGCATGAGCAAGGTTGAAGGGGGACAGTGACAACGATGTAAGAGGACGTTCGCCTCGCTAATCACCTCTGTGGCGAGCTGAATGGGCATTGTGATTAACAAGGCGAGTGACAACGCATTATTCAATGGAACATCTTGTGTTGCTTCTTGGAGGCATCACCACTTGACTGAGAACACCCGACGCAAGTCTTCGATTGCCTCTTCACCTAGCGGTGCAGGCTTCGGATTGCTCATCATCCAGAGCTTTGCCGTTTCCTCAAGCTCCTCCAACGCAAAGCTGGCTTTTGATACTGAGGTTTCCCAAACCACTGGACCTAGCCGTTCCAGCATGACGCCGCGCACATCGTTGGCCAATTGCGCAACTTGTGCCGCCACATCAGGAGAGCCGGGGCGCTGATAGGCGATCAATGGGATGTGGCCGACTTTCATGATTTGGTAAGGCGTCAGTGGAGGGAGGATGTCGTCGTTTTTCCAGACGCCGGCGAGCGTCAAAGCCACGAGCGACGTCGAATGTGTGTGCACTACACCATTCACTTCCGGGTTGCGGTCGTAGACCTGACGATGCAGCTCCAGGGTTTTCGACGGCTTGTTGCCGGATACCCAGGTGCCGTCCTTGCTGACTTTCGCGATTTCTTCCGGCTTCAATCTTCCCAGGCAGGCGTCGGTGGGGGTGATCAACCAGCCATCTTCCAGGCGTGCACTGATATTGCCTGCGCTACCCACGGTATAACCACGTTCGTACAGGCTTTTGCCGACGGTGCAGATTTCTTCACGCAATTGTTCTTCGGTGCTCAACTTGTGCTCTCCTCGAGAAGTGATGTGAGGCCAGTGCCGATGCCTGAAACTGAACGGTTGGCTTCGGCGGATTCAGGTCGTAATTTCAGAATCGGCGATTTGTGAGCGAAGGATCCACTCAGGTGCTGTTTCATGAGATGCGCGGCTTCAAGGTTGTTGCCTTGCTCCACCAGTTCGATCATCCGGATGTGTTCGGCGCACTGTTTGAAAAGGCGCTTGCGGTCGATCATCGAGCGATACTCGATCAAGCGCCGCATGTTGTTCATCTGCACCAGGATCATGTGATAAAGCGGGTTGCCGGACAGCTTGATGAACTCTTCGTGGAAGCGAATGCCATTTTTGAGCAGAACATCAGCCGGCAGGTTATCGATGCCGCCGTTGAGCATGTCCTGCTGCTCTTTTTTCAAGCGCTGGAGCTTGCTCAGGTCGTGATGGTAGGTCGGCTCCAGCAGCGCCGCCGGCTCGATCAATGAGCGCACCTTGTAGATCTGTTCGAGAGTTTCCGGTGTTTTTGCGACGTCCAGAAAGCGCCAGCCATAACCCGGTTTCGGCTCGGCCCAACCGACTTTTGCCGCCCGGTTGAGAATGTCTATGACCTGGGCCTTTGTCAGGTTGTAGCGAGTGCGCAGAAACTGCTCTGTCACTTCGTTGGGGATTGCATTGTTCAGCCAGTCTTCCGAGAGGCGGTAGTATTCGTCCGGCTCTTCAAGCGGAAGCACCTCATCGTGGATTTGTGACGGATCCTGCACGAGTTCCAGCACGAAGAACCCACGATTTGGCAGTTGTTCGAGAATGTTTTGCTCGGAGAGCAGCACCAGCGCTTCGCGTGCAGGGGAGCGGGAGACGTTGAACTCGTCGGCGACTTTTTGTGCGCTCAGATGAGCACCCAGGGCCAGCTTGCCTGTCTGGATTTTCTGCCGGATTTCAGCAGCGATGCGTAGTACGAGGGCGCTTGAGGCCATATTTTGATCACTTACAAATAGGGTGGCGACGATCACTGTCCGCAGTAGTGGCTAGTGAGAGCGAATGAAGCATGGCTTGATTCGAACAGGTTTCGTCGCTGATGACTACTTTTTAACGTGGCATTATGCAAAAAATTGCATTGGCTAAATTTTGAAGTGGCCCACCATGCTGTTGAGCTCGACAGCCAGATGGCCAAGGGATAACGAAGCGTCAGTGGTTTGTTGCGAGCCCGTAGCCGACTGAACGGATAGATCACGGATATTGAGCAAGTTGCGGTCAACGGAACGTGCAACGTGCGCTTGTTCTTCTGTGGCCGTTGTGATCATTAGATTGCGTTGATTGATGTCGTCATTGGCGGCGACAATTTCTGCCAGCGCGCTTTGAGTGGATTGGGCCAAAGACAGCGTGAGGCGGGTGTTCTCACTGCTGCTGAGCATGGTTGAAACGGCGGTATCCGTTCCGCTTTGGATGCCACTTATCATCTCTTCGATTTCCCGCGTCGACTGTGCAGTGCGGTGGGCGAGGGCGCGTACCTCATCTGCAACGACGGCAAAACCTCTTCCCGCATCGCCTGCCCGAGCCGCTTCAATAGCGGCGTTGAGTGCCAACAGGTTGGTTTGTTCAGCGATCGTGCGAATGACGTCCAGTACCTTGCCAATGCGTTGCGACTGTTCGGCCAGGCTTTCGATCTGCTCCGAGCTGAGTTGCACATCTCGGGTGAGCGTCTCTATGGCGTCCAACGTTTCGACCATGCGTTGCTGCCCTTTCAGTGCAATGTCCCGTGACGCCACGGACAGCTCGGACGTGGACAGCGCATTACGGGCGACTTCTTCAATGGCTGCGGTCATTTCGGTCACCGCGGTGGCTGCCTGCTCAATCTCGGCGTGTTGCTGTTGAATATCCTGACTGGAGGCTTCCGTGACCGTGTTTAGTTGGGCAGTGGCGCTGGTCAATTGGCGGGATGAGCCTGAAATCTGTCCCAATGTCTTTATCAGATTGCTTTGCATGGTCGCCAAGGACTCGAGCAGACGAGTAGCTTCATCGTTGCCCGTTGGTTGAATGGGCTGGCTCAGATCACCTTCGGCAATTGTTTTCGCGGCTTTAACGGCCACATTCAAGGGAGCAGTGATGCTGCGAGTCAGTAGCCATGCCACCAGAATTGTCCCGATACCAACCAGGATGATGACCAATGCCACGCCTTGGACGGCGCGTTGATAGGCATCAATCGACTCGTTACCTGCCATCTCTGCGCCTTGGTTTGAACGGTCGATGAGGTCTTCGAAGTTTTGCGTCATCTGATCGTAGGAATCCCTGATCGTCATCAGAAATTCCCTAGCGCCCGTCTTGTCACCCTTGCGAGAAAGCGTGAGCAATTCGAGGTGATTTTTTGCATACACGTCAAGGCTGGCATTGAACGCGCTCAACCGTCCCTTATCGTCCTCGTTCGTGAGCAACTGGGCATAGATCTGCATTTGCTCGCGAACCTGACGCAACCGCCCGGCGGTTTTGTCCTCGTAAGACTGCATGTCTTTTTCGCTGACCGAAAGAATGTGCTGCATCGATCCCATCCGGTAGCGGTTCAGTGCGGCATTCGCCGCCCCCAGAGCACGTACCCGTTGAAGCCAATTGTCCTTTATCTGAGTCGATTGGACCTGCACTTCATCGATCTGACGTAGCGCGAAGACCCCTAGCGCAATGCTCAGCGCGGCAATGATGACGAACCCGAGAACCATTCGACTGGCGATGGAGAGGTGTCTTGGCAGCATGATCAGTATCCCTTCGGCAGAGTAGTGCGATCCGGGTCGTGGCCGGATGCGTGTATTTGTGCTGACTAAAATAGCATTGCATTTTGGTGTGTCAATGTGCCAAGATTTTTTAAGCGTTTTTTCGATGGCGCTTACCTGGGTACTGGGTGTTAGCACGAAAATATTGAGGTAAAAAGCTATTTTTCGGTCCCTGGCAGTTTTAGCAGTCAATAGGATTGCTTTGCGCTGATTGATTATTTGCACGCAAATAATCACAAGCGCATCCAGATTTCCTTTGCGTTCAATAATAAAACCCTGTTTGAGGAAGCATCTGTCATGCAGCGCAGAACCAAGATCGTGGCCACGTTGGGGCCAGCAACAGAATCATTCGAAGCCCTCGAGGGATTGGTGAAAGCGGGCGTTGATGTCGTGCGCCTGAACTTTTCCCATGGGAAGGCTGAAGATCACATTGCTCGTGCCCGGCTGGTGCGTGAGCTGGCTGCCAAACATGGTCGTTTCGTGGCAGTACTGGCCGATCTGCAAGGTCCTAAAATTCGCATCGCACGGTTTGCGCAAGGGAAAGTCGTTCTCGAGAAGGGGCAGCAATTCATTCTCGACGCTGCGCTGGACAAAAATGCCGGGGACAATCAGCGAGTCGGAATCGACTACGAGGCCTTGATCACAGACAGCCGCCCAGACGACATTCTGTTACTCGATGACGGGCGAATCGAGTTGAAGGTTCTGAAAGTCGAAGCGACGCAATTGATCTGTGAAGTCCTGATAAGCGGGCCGCTGTCCAACAACAAGGGGATCAATCGCAAAGGCGGTGGACTGTCGGCATCGGCGCTGACCGAAAAAGATTTCGCCGATATCAAGACGGCTGCATACATGCAGGTGGACTACCTGGCTGTTTCGTTTCCACGCGACGCCTCGGATATGCACCTGGCTCGTCGCCTGATGCAGGAGGCGGGAGGGCAGGCCGGCCTGATTGCCAAGATTGAACGCGCAGAAACCGTCAATGACCTGCGAATTCTCGATGAGATCATCGAAGCATCTGAAGGCGTGATGGTGGCCCGGGGTGACCTGGGGGTGGAAATCGGTGACGCGGAACTGGTAGCCGTTCAAAAGCTGATTATCGAACGTGCCCGCACGCTTAATCGTGTGGTGATCACTGCCACTCAGATGATGGAGTCGATGATCACGCAGTCAATGCCGACTCGTGCAGAAGTGTTCGACGTTGCCAACGCAGTGCTTGATGGCACCGACGCCGTGATGCTCTCCGCCGAAACCGCGGCGGGTGCCTATCCGATCGAAACGATCGAGGCCATGCACCGGATCATCATCGGCGCAGAAAAGCATCCTCAGTCCCATCGTTCCAAACATCGCGTCGACCAGGTGTTCCACAAGATCGACGAGTCCATCGCGATGTCCGCCATGTACGCGGCCAACCATCTGCACGGTGTCAAAGCCATCATCTGCATGACGGAAAGCGGCGATACACCTCGCTTGATGTCGCGCATTCGCTCGCACCTTCCGATCTTTGCGTTCTCTCGCAATCTGGCCACTCAGAATCGCGTCACGTTGTTCCGTGGTGTCGCGACCATTCCGTTCGACAGTGACGACTTCGCTCCTGAAATGGTGAATGAGAAAGCGGTTGAAGAGTTGACCCGACGCGGTGTGGTGAAGGCCGGTGATCGCGTTCTGATTACCAAAGGCGATTACGCCAACGCCCAAGGTGGGACCAATTCCCTTCGAGTCGTGTGCGTTGGCGAAGCCATTCGCTGAGTGAGGATGCTTTGATGAGTGAAACCCGTTCAACTGATCACGAAGCCGTGGATAACCACGATTTTGGGTCGTGGCCACGCGATTTCGATTTTCGAGCGCAGTACGCAGAACAGCAGGAGCTGCTGACGCCGCAAGGCGAAGAGGTAACGGCAGTGAACCATTCGAAGGGGACAAATCATGCTTAACAAGAACAGCCGTATCCAACACATCCTTGCCCGTGAAATTCTGGACTCGCGAGGCAACCCCACCGTCGAAGCGGTTGTGACCCTCGCGTGTGGCGTCAGTGCAACGGCCAGCGTTCCCTCCGGTGCGTCCACGGGTTCCCGTGAAGCGCTCGAGCTGAGAGACAATGCATCGCGTTACATGGGTAAAGGGGTGATGCGCGCGGTCGAGAATGTGAACAACCCGATTCGTGAATGCCTGATCGGACTGGATGCCCTGAATCAGCGCGAAATCGACAATGCGATGATTGCCCTGGATGGTACCGAGAGCAAGAGCATTCTGGGAGCCAATGCGATCCTCGCGGTGTCCCTGGCCACCGCCAGGGCTGCGGCTGCGGTCAAGGGTGTTCCGCTGTACGAACACTTGGCTGCGCTGTATGGCTCACCGGGCAAATTCAGCATGCCCGTTCCGATGATGAACATCATCAACGGCGGCGAGCACGCTGATAACAATATCGATATTCAAGAATTCATGATCCAGCCAGTCGGAGCCTCGTCGTTCCGCGAAGGCCTGCGTATCGGCGCCGAGGTGTTCCATTCCTTGAAGAAGGTTTTGTCGGAACGCGGCCTGAGCACCGCGGTGGGGGATGAGGGTGGGTTTGCTCCTTCACTTGCCTCCAATGAAGAAGCATTGATTGTTATCAAGGAAGCCGTAAGTCGAGCGGGTTACGAGCTGGGCAAGGACATCACGCTGGCGCTGGATTGTGCTGCCTCCGAATTTTACGAGGACGGTAATTATGTACTCGCCGGCGAAGACCAGTCATTCAATTCGGCAGGTTTCGCCGATTACCTGGCGATGCTTTGCGACAAGTACCCGATCATTTCCATCGAAGACGGGATGGATGAAAGCGATTGGGATGGCTGGGCGGGACTGACTCAGAAGCTCGGCCACGTGCAACTGGTGGGCGACGACTTGTTTGTGACCAACACCAAAATTCTGCGCGAAGGCATTCAGAAAGGGATCGGTAATTCGATCCTGATCAAGTTCAACCAGATCGGCACACTCAGCGAGACGCTGGACGCCATCCGAATGGCGCAAGATGCCGGTTACACCGCAGTTATTTCCCATCGTTCGGGTGAGACCGAGGACACCACCATTGCCGACCTCGCCGTTGCCACTCGCGCGGGGCAGATTAAGACAGGCTCTCTGAGCCGCTCGGATCGTGTGGGTAAATACAACCGATTGTTGCGTATAGAAGAGGCCTTGCAAGAGCGAGCGCCTTACAACACGGCCGCGCTTCTGAACAGGAAAGCCTGAATCATGCAGACCTCTTCTCACAAAAAGAAACTGGTTATCGGCAATTGGAAAATGAACGGCAGTAGCGTGGCCAATGCTTCGTTGCTGCGCAGCTTACTTCCGGTGATTTCGCGCTTTGAAAGCGTTGAAACGGCAATTTGCCCACCGTTTCCCTACCTGACGACCGTAGCCGATCTGCTGGATGATTCTGATGTTTCGCTGGGAGCCCAGAATCTCAGCACCCATCTGTCAGGCGCACATACCGGAGAAGTCAGTGCTTCGATGCTCCAGGACATCGGCTGCCGCTATGTGCTCGTGGGGCATTCGGAGCGCCGTGCGCTTTATGCAGAAGATGATGAGCTTGTGGCAAAGAAGTTTGCTACCGCGCTTCGTGCCGGACTCATCCCGGTTTTGTGTGTGGGTGAAACACTTGCTCAACGTCAGGGGGGTGAAACAGAGGCAGTCGTCACCCAACAATTGAGTGCAGTACTGAAGGCAGTGGGCATTCAGGACCTGGTCAAGGGTGTGATTGCCTATGAACCTGTATGGGCCATTGGTACTGGCGAAACCGCGACGCCAGAGCAGGCTCAAGCTGTTCATCGGTACATCCGGGAATGGCTGGCTGAACAGGATCGCCCGGCCGCCACCGATTGCCGGATTCTGTACGGCGGGAGTGTGAAGGCCGAGAACGCCAAGCAATTGTTCGATCAACCGGACATCGACGGTGGCCTGATCGGCGGAGCTTCGCTGGATGCGATGTCCTTTGCTGCCATCTGCTGGGCGGCTCAAACGGCGCCGGCTGCCGAACCCATCGCGATCTGAATTCTATTTGAACGTGCAAAGCACCATGTGCCGGGTTCTTTCTCTCCCGGCACTGCACAGTGTGCACAGAGGTATAAAAATGACGTTGAACAACCGACTTGAAACTCTCTTCCCGAGCGCGGACGAAATCCCTGCTGCATACCGTCCAGGACCTTCCATTGAACAGCGCGAATATCTGGTCAATGGCGAGCTGCGGTTGTGGGACGGCGCGCTCGCTCCCGTCCGCAGCCCTGTATGCCTAAAAAAGGAATCGGGTCATGAGTCCGTGATTTTGGGCAGTACCCCACTTCTGGACGCGCAAACGGCCATGACCGCACTGGATGCAGCGGTACAGGCCTATGACCGTGGCCAAGGCGTCTGGCCAACCCTGCGTGTGGTCGAGCGTATTCGGCACGTGGAGTCTTTCCTCAGCCGCATGCGTGAACAACGTGAAGCGGTAGTGAAACTATTGATGTGGGAGATTGGCAAGAATCTCAAAGACTCGGAGAAAGAGTTCGATCGCACCTGCGACTACATCGTTGACACGATCAATGCCCTCAAGGAACTGGATCGTCGCTCCAGCCGTTTCGAGCTCGAACAAGACACCTTGGGCCAGATCCGCCGCGTTCCGCTGGGCGTAACGCTGTGCATGGGGCCTTATAACTATCCCCTGAACGAGACGTTCACGACCTTGATCCCTGCGTTGATCATGGGCAATACCGTCGTGTTCAAACCGGCCAAATTCGGTGTACTGCTGATTCGACCTTTGCTTGAGGCATTCCGTGACAGCTTCCCGGCCGGGGTTATCAACATCATCTACGGCAGCGGCCGGGAAACCGTCAGCGCTTTAATGGCCAGCGGCAAGATCGATGTTTTTGCGTTCATCGGAACCAACAAGGCTGCCAGCGACCTGAAAAAGCTGCACCCTAAGCCACACCGTCTGCGTGCCGCGCTGGGTCTGGATGCGAAAAACCCGGGCATCATCCTGCCCGATGTCGATCTGGATAACGCCGTTTCCGAGGCTGTTACCGGCTCGCTCTCGTTTAACGGACAACGCTGCACTGCGCTGAAAATCCTGTTCGTTCATGAAAACGTCGTTGACACTTTCCTCGACAAGTTCCAGGCGAAGCTGGCCCAGCTGAAACCGGGTATGCCGTGGGAGCCAGGTGTCGCTTTAACGCCCCTGCCAGAGCCAGGCAAGACTGATTTTCTGACCGGGCTTGTGGCCGATGCTGTCAGCAAAGGCGCCAACGTCGTCAACGCCGGCGGGGGAGAAGTCTGTGAGACGTTCTTCTACCCTGCGGTGCTGTACCCGGTGACTTCCGACATGCGTGTGTACCACGAAGAACAGTTCGGGCCGGTTGTACCTGTGGTGGTTTACCGTGATCTGGAAACAGTCATCGAATACGTCCTCGATTCCGATTTCGGCCAGCAGCTCAGTATCTTCGGCAAGGATTCCGCGCAAGTGGGTCGTTTGGTCGATGCCTTCGCCAATCAGGTGGGGCGTATCAACATCAACGCGCAATGCCAGCGCGGCCCAGACAGCTTTCCATTCAACGGTCGCAAAAACTCTGCCGAAGGGACGCTATCCGTGCATGACGCCTTGCGCGTGTTCTCCATTCGCACGCTTGTCGCCACCAAGTTCCAGGAAAGCAACAAGGAACTGGTCAGCGACATCATTCGCAATCGCGAGTCGAGCTTCTTGACCACTGACTACATCTTCTAGGGGGGCACGATGACTACGCGCTCTTTGATTATTCTTGATGGTGTTGGTATTCGGCAGGCTACTGAATCGAATGCTTTCGCCGTAGCGAGAAAGCCGACGTTTGATGCGTTGCTTAAGCGTTTCGCTAACGGCGAAATCGAAACGTCAGGTCTTGCTGTTGGACTGCCAGAGGGGCAGATGGGGAACTCCGAGGTTGGCCACATGAACCTCGGCGCGGGGCGGGTGGTTTACCAGAGCCTGACCCGAATTGATAAAGCGCTCGCGCAAGGAGAGTTCTCACAAAACCCGGCACTACAGGCGTTGCTCCAAGGGGTGAAGAGTCGCGATGGTGCTGTGCACGTGATGGGGCTCCTTTCTCCGGGCGGCGTGCATAGTCATATCGATCAGATTATCGCGGCTTGTGGTTGCCTGGTTGAGCAGGGTGTCGAGAAAGTTTATGTGCATGGCTTTCTCGATGGCCGAGACACGCCGCCCAAGAGCGCTTTAGCCTCGCTTGAGGCTTTGGAAAACGCGTTTGCGAGACTGGGCGCCGGACGCATTGTTTCGCTGGTCGGTCGCTACTATGCAATGGATCGCGACAACCGCTGGGGTCGCGTGGAATCGGCCTACCGATTGATTGTCGGCGGCGAAGCCGAACATCAGGCTGAAACGGCGTCCGTAGCGTTGTCTGCCGCTTACGAACGTGGGGAGTCGGACGAATTCGTCAAGCCAACCACGATTGGGCAGTCCGTCAGTGTCGGTGCGGATGACGCCATGATCTTCATGAACTTTCGCCCCGATCGGGCGCGGGAGTTGACCCAGGCGTTGATCCAACCGGATTTCACGACCTTCGAGCGGCCGTTTGTGGTGGCCAAGGATCGCTTGCTCACATTGACGCAGTATTCCGAAGAGCTGAGTTGTCTGTGTGCATTCCCTCCCGAAGCTATTCACAACAGCTTGGGGGAACACTTGGCCAGACTTGGGAAAACGCAATTGCGCATTGCCGAAACCGAGAAGTACGCCCACGTGACGTTCTTTTTCAACGGCGGTAGAGAGCAGCCTTTTGAGGGTGAGGAGCGAATCCTGATTCCGTCGCCTGACGTTGCTTCCTACGATCTGCAGCCTGAGATGAGCGCCCCGCTGTTGACTGACGAACTGGTCAACGCCATCGCTGGCGGCAGATTCGATCTGATCGTTTGCAACTATGCCAACGGCGATATGGTAGGTCATACCGGCTCCTTCGATGCTGCCGTCAAGGCGGTCGAGGTGCTCGATGAATGCCTGCGTCGCGTAGTTGAAGCAACCCTCGCAGCTGGTGGTGAATGTTTGATTACCGCCGACCACGGCAACGTTGAGCAAATGCTCGATGCGACGTCTGGCCAGGCCCACACGGCGCATACCTTGAATCCGGTGCCGCTGATTCTGGTCAGTGAGCAACCAGGGCGACACGGTCTGAAGAATGGCCGGTTGTGCGATATCGCTCCAACCCTGTTGCAGATGCTGAGTTTGCCGATTCCGTCTGAGATGGATGGCAACTCGCTTCTCACCGTCTGATTGGCTGACAGGTGCCATCAGTGCATCGCCGCACCGACGATTGGTTTGGTCGCCCCCGTCGAGGCGATGTGGCTTACCACGACTCGCTCATTTGAGCATGCGGGCATCACCGATTTTGGTGATGCCTTTTTTTCTGGGCAATCGAGAGTTTTGACGTTATGGAATGGTTTCTCAATCCGGAAATCTGGATCGCGTTTTTTACCCTGACAGTGTTGGAAATCGTTTTGGGTATCGACAACATCATCATGATTTCGATTTTGGTCAGCCGCATGCCCAAAGCCATGCAGCCCAAAACCCGCTTCTTCGGTTTGGCACTGGCCATGGTCACGCGCATTCTTCTGCTACTGTCCATCACGTGGATCATGCAACTGACTGCCGATCTGTTTAATGTCTTCGATCAAGGGATTTCGGGGCGTGACCTGATTCTGTTCTTCGGAGGATTGTTCTTGCTGTGGAAAAGCAGCAGCGAAATCTTCCAGGAACTGGAAGGTGGCGAGGAGGGGGAGTCTGAGTTTGGTAAAAAAGGTGCGGGCTTTCTGAGCACCATCATTCAAATTGCGATCATCGATATCGTCTTTTCGCTGGATTCGGTGATCACAGCTGTCGGAATGGTTTCTCATGTACCGGTGATGATCGCCGCCATCGTCGTCGCGGTGCTGATCATGATGCTTGCGGCCGGGGCGATCAGTGCGTTTATCGACAAGCATCCAAGCCTGAAAATGCTGGCCCTGGCATTCCTGATTGTCGTGGGCGTCGTACTGATTGCTGATGCAATGGGGATGCACGTACCGAAGGGCTACGTCTATTTTGCAATGGCATTCTCGCTTGCGGTCGAGGCATTGAACATTCGCTTCAGGACGCTGAAGGCTGCGTGAGTCCGTCGCAGACGGGGCAGGGACGCCCCGCTGCGGCAAGTTTTTTCAGATACAGACAGGACAGTCGCCAACGCGTGGCCATCACCTCGACCAAGAGGTTGCACCGTTGGTAGGGTCGCCTTCAGAAAGCATCTGTTTCATGCGTTCACGTTCATCGACGCCGGGCAGTACCCCCGTGGTCGTTGCCTTCAGCACGATGACACCCTGTGCGTTGGAAGCACTGATTTCGGCTTTTGCGTGACCGCGCTCATCGATGTTCACAAGAAGCCAGTGACAGCTGATCTGTTCTCCTGGGTAAACCGGTCGTTTGAACTCAAAACTCATTCCTTTGGCCAGCCAACCGATTTGTCCGCCGATTTCGGCAACGAGGCTGGCTGTCAGTAGACCGTGGGCTACAGGTGCCTTGAACCCGCGAATCGATGCGTAATACGCGTCGCAGTGAACAGGATTGTAGTCCCGAGAGATCTGCGCGAATCGGCGGACATCCTCATCCGAAAAACAACGATCGATGGTGAAGCGGTCTCCGACCTGAAGACCTTCGGCAGCACGTTCTCTGAGGCTTTTCATAGCGGATCCTTGGGCTAGAAAGTGTGCTCGGGGCCGGGAAAAGTACCAGCACCTACATCCAGTGCAAAATCCTTCGCCGCGTTGTGAAGAGCCGAGCGAAGATCGGCGTATTGCTTGACGAAACGCGGCATGCGACCGGTGCGCAGTCCGGCCATATCCTGCCAGACGAGGACTTGGGCATCGCATTGGTTTCCCGCGCCGATACCAACAGTTGGAATCGAAACCGCTTCGGTAATCGCTCGACCCACATCGCCCGGCACCATCTCGATCAAAATCGCGAACGCGCCTGCGGCTTCAAAAGCTTTGGCACTGTCGATCAAGCGCTGTGCATCTTCGCCCCGGCCCTGGACACGAAAGCCGCCCAATTGATGTTCGAACTGTGGCGTAAAGCCGATGTGGGCCATGACCGGTATACCTGAACTCGTCAGTTTCTCGACCTGAGGCAGCATCTCGATGCCACCTTCCAGTTTGACCGCGTGGGCACCGGCTTCTTTCATGAAGCGCACGGCGGTATGGAAACATTGCTCGGCCGAGGCCTGATAAGAACCGAAAGGCAGATCGGCAATCACCAGGGCTCGCTGAGTGGAGCGACTGACCGCCCGAACCAGCGGAATCAGTTCATCAACGGTTACCGATAGCGTGGACTCATTACCGTAGACGTTGTTGGAGGCAGAGTCGCCCACCAGAAGAACCGGTATACCCGCGTCTTCGAAAATGGCAGCGCTATACATATCGTATGCAGTGAGCATCGCCCATTTCCGACCTTCCATTTTCATTTGTTTCAGATGCGGTATGCGTACTCGGGTCGCCGCTTGGGCGTGAGTTGCGTTGCCGTAAGGTGCGGGCTGATCGCTCATGAATATTGCCTCGATGAAAAAAGGATTAATCCAGTATCTGCTCGGCGAGCAGAATGACTGCGATGATGATCATTGCCGCGCCAGAGAAGCGGCTGACGAACCGAGCCGCTGCGGG
>NZ_AKJO01000175.1:0-575 GCF_000282295.1 Pseudomonas sp. GM33 | reverse complement strand
ACCACCGACCTGCGTTTGAACGAGCCGCGTTATGCGTCCCTGCCAAACATCATGAAAGCCAAGAAGAAGCCTCTCGAAGTGCTGACTCCGGACGCTTTGGGCGTTTCCACCGCCTCCACCAACAAGACCCTGAAAGTCGAAGCGCCTGCTGCACGCAGCGCGGGTATCAAGGTCAAGTCGGTGGCTGAACTGGTGGAAAAACTCAAGAATGAAGCGAAGGTGATCTGAATGACGATCCTGGTTATTGCTGACTATTCAACCGACCAGCAGGACAACAAAGTGCTGGCCCCGGCCACGCTGAACACCGCTGCTGCCGCTGCCAAAATCGGTGGTGACATCCACGTGCTGGTTGCAGGGCAGGGCGCTGGCGCCGTGGCTGAAGCCGCTGCGAAAATCGCTGGCGTGAGCAAAGTCCTGAACGCTGACAATGCCGCTTACGCGCATCAGCTGCCGGAAAACGTCGCTCCTCTGGTTGCTGAATTGGGCAAGGGCTACAGCCACATCCTGGCTGCCGCCACTTCCAACGGCAAAAACATCCTGCCGCGCGTTGCCGCTGCACTGGACGTTGACCAGAT
>NZ_AKJO01000174.1:0-582 GCF_000282295.1 Pseudomonas sp. GM33 | reverse complement strand
GGACCGTGCCCACGCTGAAACTACTGTAGGAGCCAGCCTGCTGGCGATGGACTCAAGTGCGCCGCGTTTATCCAGTTCACCCGGGTTATCGTTAACGACCATCGCTGGCAAGCCAGCTCCCACAAGGGAACGTGCCCACGCAGAAAATGAAGTGACCTCCAAGCCAGTGAAAGCCTTCAAAAAAACATGAAAAAACCCGGCTGATCAGGCCGGGTTTTTTGTTGGGCGTTGTGGTGCGGTGATTAGTTATGCCGCACGATTCTGGATCAGACGATCCGAGCCACCTTCGGCAACGCGGTTCTGCAGCAGTTTGTCAGAGCCACCTTCAGCGACACGGTTCTGCAGCAGTTTGTCAGAGCCACCTTCGGCAACGCGGTTCTGCAGCAGTTTGTCAGAGCCACCTTCAGCAACGCGGTTCTGCAGCAGTTTGTCAGAGCCACCTTCAGCAACGCGGTTCTGCAGCAGTTTGTCAGAGCCACCTTCAGCGACGCGGTTCTGCAGCAGCTTGTCGGAGCCGCCTTCAGCGACGCGGTTCTCCATCAACTTGTCGGAACCATCGGCGGCGACGCGGTTTTCGATCAG
>NZ_AKJO01000173.1:0-606 GCF_000282295.1 Pseudomonas sp. GM33 | reverse complement strand
AGATCCACAACAACGACGATCCGGTAACCCTCAACGGCCTCAACGTGTACGGCGGCGAACTGACGGTCTACGAGAAAAACCTCAGTGACGGCAGCAACCCCAACGCACCAGCCTTGACCCAGAACGGCACGTTCACCGTGACCGCACTGGACGGCGTCACCACCCTGACCGTGGGCGGCATCGCCGTGGTCACGGGAGGCGTAGCGGCGGGATTCCCACAATCGATCACCACGCCGTTGGGCAGCACCCTGACCATCACCGGCTTCAACGCCGCGACCGGCGTGGTGAGCTACAGCTACACCCTCAACGACAACGAAGCGCACCCGACCGCCAACGGCGCCAACACCCTGCCTGAACAGTTCACCGTGACCGCGGTCGACGACAACGGCACCACGGCCACCGGTTCATTGGACGTCAACATCGTCGACGACCTGCCAAAAGGCGTGAACGACAGCAATGGCACCGCCTCGGAAACCTTGCTGACGCTGAACGGCAACGTGCTGAGCAACGACGTGCAAGGCGCCGACCGGGTAACCATCGGTGAAGGCACAGGCCCGATCACCCCCGGCACCTTCACCGGCACTTACGGCACTTTGGTGTTGAATG
>NZ_AKJO01000172.1:0-4502 GCF_000282295.1 Pseudomonas sp. GM33 | reverse complement strand
ACATCGAATACCGGTTCACTGCTCAAATCAGTCGGTAGAAGAGGACTGGTCGCCGTACGTTTCAGCGCGATCGGGTAACCCTCGATTGGGCTGCCGGGTTTGGGCTCCAACTTAACGGTCCCAGGCTGCCCCCTGAAGAGCACGCCACCACCGGACGTCGCGTCTTTTCCTCCGATCCAGACCTCGACCTCATCGTCCAGTTTGGTTGACAACAACCGACAGATCACCGACAAGGACTGTTCCACCTGGGGAACGTAAATCAACAATTCAAACAAACCGCTTTGAGTAGCCCCGCCCGTCACAGTCCACTTCAAGCCCGCCTCGGTGAGAGGATGCGGTTCTTCAAGCGGCGGGTCGTAGATCATACCCAGCTCACCACCATTGCCTCTTTTAAGCGCGACATCCAACCCAATCAACGAGCTTTCAGGCTTGGGGATGAGCTCTATTGTGTAGGTACCTGAACGAAAGAACAGAAACTCGGGATGATCCAGGTCAACCGGCTCTCCATTGACCTTCAGCGACTCAATCTCATCGGTGGTGATTTTCGACATCACCCGACTTTCAATGGTCAAAGGTGTCTCGACATCGGCACAAACCACCTGCAACTCGAACACACTGCTGCGATCACCGCCGGTCACTTGCCATTCCAGCTTCAGGTCATCCGGAATTTTTCGAGGGGCCTTGAGAGGCGGGTTGTAGGTCATGCCCGGGCTGCCCGTTTCGTCAAGGAACACGTACAACCCGCGCATTGACTCTGCAAACGCTATCGTCAGCGGGCGGCTTTCTCCGCGAAAGAACACAGCGCCGAAGTCAGAAATTGGTGCACCGTTGACCTCTATCTTTTCGACTTCATCCTTCAGTTCCTTTGAAAGCAAATGCCCGGTGATGTCCCAGTCGCGCTTGAGTCTTGAACAGTGCATCTGAAGTTTAAATAAACCACTTTTTGCGCTCGTTGCTGAATTCAGAGCCCAGGACAGCTCGGCGCCTTCCACGGGGCGCTCGTTGTTCAGATCAGGACTGAAGGTCAGCCCCAGTGCTTTGGCATCGGCCGACAGAAGTGACACGGTGGAATCTTTGAGCAGCAGGTTTTCGTTCAACAGTTTTAACGTCAGCGGTTTTCCGCGGGTGCAAACAACACCTCGATCGACGACATCGGGTTCGTCTTTGTTGTTTACCTGCAACACCGCATCCTTGCCCCACGGCGTAACGGCCAACGCATGCACGGGCAACTCTTTACGGAAATAGCCTTGCTCGTAATACAAGCTGGGCACGGTGACATTGATCAGGTGGCGACCTTCTGTCGATGGTTTGAAGTTGTAGGGCGTGACCCAACCCGATGCATCAGGATCAGCCGCTTGAAGGTCTTGCTCCCCCAGTTTCCATTTCGCCGCAAATGGCATGGCCTGTTTCGTGTAGTAAGAGATCTCCCGTGCCTTGAGCGTGGTTTCTTCACCGTATTCAATCACCTGAAACTGCTCGTTGCCGCTGGCCTCGACAAAATCAATACGGTGATGCCCCAGTGAAACCGGCATATCAAACGTGTAGTACGGCGAAGTGAACTCGCTTTTCAGCCAAAAAAGTGGGAACGTTTGAATCGGCGCGTCGGCGGGTTTTGGCGGGCATTTGATCGTCCAGGAAACACCCTGCTCGGTAAGCTTAGAAACCGCTCCAATATCCGGTGTAAACGTCACAGGAAAGTCTGGATCGTCCGGGCCCTTGAGCGTGCTGAATGCTTGGTTGATCCAGGGGTTGTCATCTACAGCCTTGATCGTGAAGGTGTGCTCAGCACCATGGCAGAAATACAGCGGTCCAGCAGCCATCACCCCAGAATTGCGATTACCCGCCATTACGATATCTCCCGATCATTGGCACAGCGTGAAAATTATGTGTTTTCACTATCTGAGGAATGTCGGTTCGCGACTACTGTCAGAAATAACAGCTCGAAAGATCGTTCGGCGATAAAGACCAGGCGCTTGAGATCAACTTTTATTCAATAAAGAAGGCCGCGCCGTTCATCAGTGCGGCCATTGCACAGACTCACTGCGTAACGCAGCGAGTCGTGGTGGTGGTTCGGGTCACCTCGCCGTTTTCAGCCCGCACATCGCCCAGTACATCGGTTTTATCCATGGCCTGGCAGGTGCGTACAGGAGGGGGTGGCGTGACCGCTGGAGGGGGTGGCGGGCTGGAACAGCCGCCGAGAATCGCTACGCACAGTGCCAGCGACAAGGATGAGATAACGCGTTTCCCAAGAGTTTTCATAGGTTGACCCGCGATAAGTGATAGACACATTTTTGTGACAACAAAACCGGCGCGCAAAATCCATACACCTGTCACAAAAATAAATATCTGCGAATCACTTATAGCCCAGTCAGTGGCCAACGCCAGTAAAAGCTGGCAGTTCTTACATCACCGGGTCAGGGCGTTGCAGGGAATTGCACTGCAGTTCATAACGCAATTCTTCGATCAGCGCGGCGACCGACTCTGCTGTCTGTAGCGTGCTCATGTTCAGGCCACTGACCACCAGGTCCACCTGGCCCGACACCGGGTGATAGAGCTTCACGGTCAGCCAGCGTTCGCCGGTGATACTGCATTCACAGGCCAAGGGTGAAAAACTGCCTTCGATCAGCAGCCTCAACTGCGCCAGCGTAATCATTGCGACGGGCCCTGGCGGATTGATGCAGGGTGTATCGGATTCATGGGGCTTTTCCTGTTGGCGGTTTACGCAGGGGGCGCGCAGGTGACTTCACGTCGCCTGCTGCATCACCAGCCTAAGAGCCACCGCAGCGGGTCGACACATGAATTTGCACCCTGCGCCTTAGTGCAATTGCACCTTAGCGCTGCCCCTGAGGCCGCCACTCGCTGGAAAACAGTCCCCGCTCCCGCGCCCAGACAATTGCCTCGCTGCGGCTGTGTATGGCGAGCTTGGAATACACCGCTGCCACATGGTTGCGCACCGTGTTCGGCGCCAGTTTCAGGCGCGCGGCGATTTCCTTGTCGGCCAGGCCTTCGCAGATCAGGCCCAGCACATCGCGCTCGCGGGCGGTCAGCTCGGTGAGGGCCGCGCTGGGCAACTTCGGCGAATTCACGCTTTTTACGTTGGCCAGTTTTTCGATCAGCGTGCGGCTGAACCAGGAGGCGTCCTTCATCACTTCCTCGATGGCCGCCACCAGCTCCAGCTCGGTGCGCTTGCGCTCGGTGATGTCCATCAACACCAGCAGATAACAGGGTGTGCCCTGAATGTTCACGGTGTCCGCCGACACTGTGCAATCGATCAGCCCGGCGTCTTTTCTACGCACACGCACATCGATGCGGTCCAGGCTGCCGGTTTTCTCCAGGGCGGCGAACAGCTGGATGCGTGCATGCCGGTCTTCGAAGAAGTCGATCTGCGTTATGCCGATCCCACGCACCTCTTCAGCGGGATAACCCAGGGTATCCAGGAACGCTTCGTTGACATCCAGCACCAACTGATCCACCGCGCCGCACACCAGTATCGGCACCGGCGACAGGCGAAAGGCCTTGGCGAATCGTTCTTCGCTTTGGCGCAGGGCGATTTCAGCCTTGTGCCGGGGCTCCATGTCGACAAAGGAAAACAGCATGCAGGCTTCGTCGTTGAGCTCCAGCGGCTGGCCGGCCACGATCACTTGCTTGCTGCCACCGTCGGCCAGGCGCAACTCGGCCTGCATCTGGGGAATGGTCGCCCCTTCGCACAGACGCTGCCTGGCCAGTTCCTTGTGCTCGGCCTGGTCCAGCACGTCCAGCTCATAGGTCGAAGTGCCGATCACCTGGTCACGGGCATAGCCGGTCATTTCGAGGAAACCGGGATTGACCTTGATGTAGCGCAAGTCACTGAGGCGGCAGATCACTGCCGGCGCCGGGTTGGCGGCGAAGGTTTTCTCGAAGCGTTGCTCGGCGCTGGCCCACTCGGTGACATCGTCCATGATCAGTACCAGCGATTCCGGGTCGCCACGACTGTCAGCCAATACCAGGCTGCGCACGCGATGGACCCAGGTACGCGTTGCGTCCGCCGCCGGCGTCACTTGCACCAACACATCGCTGAACGTCTCGCCCCGCGCGACCCGGTTGATCGGGTAGCTGTCGATTGCCACCCCGTGATTGTTGCGATAGCGCAAGGCGAAACGTTTGGCATACGCCCCGGCGTTGGCGCCCAGGTCGCTGACTTGCGCAACACCGTGCATGGCCAGCGCCGCCTCGTTGGCCCACAGGATGCTCTGGTCGGGATCGAGCAGAATCACCCCGTCGGACAGACCGGCGATAATCTGCTGCAACTGGCGGCGATTGGTTTCCGTGCTCAGGACGTCCTGGCTCATTGCATCTCCACAAGAATGGCGACCCTGTGGAGAATACGACCGCCCGAGCTTGCATTAGTGCAAAGGAACCTTGTGGGAGCGAGCCTGCTCCGGGCGGCCGTTTGACTAGTACAGATTCAACGATTCCTCCAGCCCTGCCAATCTGTTGACGTAAAAGCAAAGATCGCAGCCTGC
>NZ_AKJO01000171.1:0-1589 GCF_000282295.1 Pseudomonas sp. GM33 | reverse complement strand
ACACGCTGATGGTGGTTCCAAGCAAACGCCCCGACTTGTTCGGGGCGTTTGCTTTTGTGCTCACAGCAGACGAAAAAAGGCCTTTCAGCCCATCAGCGCCATCATCTGGCGCACGCCCAACACGTTAATTGCTCTTTTCAGGTTGTAGGCGTTCACCGCCAAGGCCATTTCAGCTCTCGCGCCTTCAAGGCGTCGCAGCAAGAAGCGAGCGTTACCAAATAACCACTGTTTAAGGTTGCCGAAGGGATGTTCGACGATGGATCTTCGACTGACCATCATTTCGGGATGCGCCTGCATTCGTTGCTCCATTCGCTCGAAAGCCTGTTCGTGCAGATGGCGCGAGATGTATCGGCGTTGGGCGTCGGTGCACTTCGCTTTAATCGGGCAGCTTGCGCAGTCGCTGACCTGCGCTTGGTAGATCCGGCCTTTGTTGCCGATCTGCTTAAAGATCAGCCATTTTCCGGCAGGGCATTGATATCGATCTTGCGACGCATCGTAGGCAAATGCTGTTCGATCGAAAAACACCTGTTCCTTGCCGCAGGAGTTGAGTGATCGCGCCACAGGTACATAAGCCGTGATGTTCTCATCCTCACATGCCTGGAACTGCTTGCCATTGGAGTAGCCCGCATCCGCGGTGACCGTCAGTTCATCTTGCGAAAGTTGTTCCTTGGCGCCCTTGGCCATCGGTTCAAGTTGCTTGCGATCATCGCTGTCCTGGGTCACTTCATGATGCACGATCATGCAGTTCTCAGCGTCCACGGCTGTCTGCACGTTGTACCCGACCCGAGGCCCTTTGTGCGTTCGCAGCATTCGCGCATCACTTTCGTGGGTATTGAATTGCTCAAGCTCCATGGATTTCATCAGCGCCTGGCACGTCAAGTTATTGGAATGCCTAACTTCAAGTTGCGCCAAAGTCGCCTTGATTGCATTGCGGTCAATCTTCTCGCCAGCTTCGGTTTTATCTGCCTCGTCCAGCTCGGCCAAATAGTGGGCGATGCGCTTCTCCAACTTCTTTTCTTGATGTTGGAGCCGCTTCAAATTCATATGACGCCGTGAAGAGGCGACCGCCTGAAATTTGCTGCCATCAATGGCCACCAACTCGCCGGTTATCAGCCCCGCTGTGCGGCAAAACTGGACGAAGGCCCGGCACGTCGCGATGAAAGCGGCTTTGTTGTCTTTACGGAAATCGGCGATGGTCTTGAAATCAGGCTTGAGTCGATTGATCAGCCACATCACTTCGACGTTGCGCTGGCACTCGGCTTCGAGCCGACGTGATGAGCGAATCCGCTGGAAATAGCCGTAGAGGTAGAGTTTTAGTTGATCGGCTGGATCGTAAGAGGGCCGGCCGGTACTTTTAGGAAGTGCTTTATCAAAGCCCAGTCGCGCCAGATCCAGCTTGGCGACGTAAAGGTCGATAACGCGAACGAGGTGATCCTCGGGGATCAACTCTTCCAGCGAGACCGGAAACAGGCTGGTCTGGCTGCGGGACTGTCCTTGGATGTAGGCCATAACGAAAAATGCTCCGTATCTTTCGATACGAAGCATTTTCTTTGAGTGCCGCGCAGATTGCTAGGTTTTCACACAGCCTG
>NZ_AKJO01000170.1:0-1680 GCF_000282295.1 Pseudomonas sp. GM33 | reverse complement strand
TCGATGCTCCTACATCATGGTCCAAAAATGTTCGACCACTACACGGCAGCTCCTACAGGATTAGACGCAAACCTGTAGGAGCTGCCGAAGGCTGCGATCTTTTGCATTAATTTTTTGCCTGCAACGCCTCAAGCTTCGCCATCACCCCCGCCGCCGTCTGTTCACCCATCAACTGCTCACGCACCTTGCCCTTGTCATCAATGATGTACGTCACCGGCAATGCCTCGCTGCGCGGCAATTCGAACAATTCGGCAGGGTCCTGGGCCAACACCGTGAACCTGATCCCCAGTTTCTCGCTCGCGCCCTTCAGTTCCTGCCCCTGGACGTTGTCGAAGTTAACCCCGAACACACCGATTTTCTTGTCCTTGAGCTGCTCGGCCAGGGTGTTCAACTCCGGGATTTCGGTACGGCAGGGGCCGCACCATTCTGCCCAGTAGTTGAGTACCAGCCATTTTCCGTCCAGTCGGTCGGCGGCGATCTTGTGGCCGTCCTGGTCGATGCCATAGTCATTCCCGCACCCCCCCAGCATCAACGCTCCGATGATCGCCAATGCTGCTGCCAGTCGCCTTGTCATGTCGTGTTCCTTGTCAAAAATTGAATGCGCCTGCGACCCATCGCCTCTCACGGTTCTGGATTGCGCGCTGCACAGTTAGAATAGCCGCCACCTTACGCAAGATGCGACCCGCTCATGACCGATCTGACGCTTTATCACAACCCGCGCTGCTCGAAATCCCGCGGTGCGCTCGAACTGCTCGAAGCCCGTGGCCTGGCCCCGACCGTGGTGCGTTACCTGGACACTCCGCTGGACGCCACGCAAATCCAGCGCCTGCTGGGCAAACTCGGGATCAGCGCGCGGCAACTGCTGCGCACCGGCGAGGACGAGTACAAGACCCTCAATCTGGCCGACGGCAGCCTGAGCGAAGCGCAGTTGATCGCCGCCATCGCCGCCCACCCGAAACTGATGGAGCGACCGATTCTCGAAGTCGGTGACCAAGCCATCATCGGCCGCCCACCGGAGCAGATCCTGGAACTGTTGCCATGAGTGCACCTTACATTCTGGTTCTGTACTACAGCCGCAGCGGCTCGACCAACGAAATGGCCCGACAGATCGCCCGTGGCATCGAACAGGCCGGGCTTGAAGCCCGCCTGCGCACGGTGCCGGCGATTTCCACCGAGTGCGAAGCCGTTGCGCCGGATATTCCCGACGAAGGCGCGCTGTATGCCAGCCTCGACGACCTGAAGAACTGCGCCGGCCTGGCACTCGGCAGCCCGACCCGCTTCGGCAATATGGCCGCGCCGCTGAAGTACTTCCTCGACGGCACCAGCAACCTGTGGCTGACCGGCGCCCTAGTGGGTAAACCGGCCGGCGTGTTCACCTCCACCGCGAGCCTGCACGGCGGCCAGGAGACGACCCTGCTGTCGATGATGCTGCCGTTGTTGCACCACGGCATGCTGATCACCGGCCTGCCGTACAGCGAATCGGCACTGCTGGAAACCCAGGGCGGCGGTACGCCATACGGCGCCAGCCACCACGCCGGTGCCGACGGCAAAAGCGGCCTGGATAGCCATGAAGTGGCGCTGTGCCGCGCGTTGGGCATGCGCCTGGCCAAGACTGCACAGAAACTGGAGAGCTGAAGTGGCCAGGAAGCCGAAGATTCTCCCCGCCATTGACTGGCTCCC
>NZ_AKJO01000169.1:0-1220 GCF_000282295.1 Pseudomonas sp. GM33 | reverse complement strand
AGTGGTTCATTTTTTTTGAACCGCTCCGTAGGAGTATTAAGCCGCCTGTTGCTCATACAGCGCAGGCGGCAAGTTGTTCGAGGCAGAGTGGCAACGGCGATGGTTGTAATGGGAGATGAAGCCCATCACATCCTTCTCTGCTTCGAAATGATTGCGGTAGCCATCTTCCGGCATCCAATCGTGCTTCAATGTCCTGAAATAGCGCTCGACCACCGCGTTATCCCAGCAGTTACCCCGCCGACTCATGCTCTGGACGATCCTGCTTTCTGCCAAGCATTCAACAAATCGTTCGGCGGTGTACTGACAACCCTGGTCTGAGTGAAATAGCAACTCAGGCATCGGGCGGCGTAGCGCTACCGCCAGCCTCAGCGCTTTGACAGACAACTCGGCATCAGCGGTTCGTGAGCAAGCCCATCCCACGATCCGGCGCGAAAACAGATCCATCACCACGGCCAGATACAGCCAGCCGCTCCCCACCCGGATATAGGTGATATCGCCTGCCCACAGCGTGTCTGGCCGGGACGGGTTGAAGCGCCGATCAAGTATGTTCGGTGCCACCACCGCAGGCTTGGTAGCGCGCCGATAATGGGCGTAACGCGGTCTACGCCGGTGCAAACCAAAGGATTTGATCAGCGTGCGCATTCGATAGCGTCCGATGAAAATGCCTTCTTTTCTTAACTCTTTGGATAGCCCGCGAGTACCTAGCGCTTCGCGATGTTCTTTATGTAACGCGCGCAGTTTGCGCTCCAGGCATCGCTGGTCAGCCCGCCTGGGCTTGGGTTTGCGCTTGGCGTAGTAACTGCTGCGGGCCACACCCAGCACTGAGCACATACGCCGAATCGACATCTTCCCTTTGATGCCATCAATCATTTGGCTCGACCGAACAGAACCTTCAGATGAGAGGGCAATTGCTTTTTTAGCACTTGGTTCTCGGCTTCCAGCAGCGCCAACTTCGCCTGCAACGACTCGATCAGCTCCTGATCCTGCAATCGGGTGGGCTGCAACATTCCCGCCTGCTCCTCGACGCCAGCGCAGAACCCAGCGGCGCAGAGCCGTAGGGCCCACCCCGGTGGCCTCACAGGCTTTAGGTATGGAGTAATTCATCTCCACAACCAAGCGGATGGCTTCCGCTTTTCCTCAGATGTAACAACCCGATATCCCATGACGCGTCCTTAAATCGATGCTCCTACATCATGGTCCAAAAATGTTCGACCACTACA
>NZ_AKJO01000168.1:0-3142 GCF_000282295.1 Pseudomonas sp. GM33 | reverse complement strand
AAAAAAAATGAACCACTACAGCCTGCTCGCGATGGTCGTTAACGATTACGCGGGAAATCTGATACCCCGCGGCGTCCTCAAGTCCATCGCGAGCAAGCTCGCTCCTACAGATTGGTATCAGGCAGCCTGCGAGTAAAAATCCAGCACACTCACGCCCGTCAGCAAATCCGTTTCCGGTAAATCCGCATGTTGATGCCCACCCAGGGCGCAATACACCAGCCAATGGCGATCCTGAACGTTGAAGGCGAGGCTGCCGACGAGGGTTTGTTGTTCTTCGCTGGGGGTGATGAGGTAGAGACGATCCTGGTTTTCGGCGTGGAGCATGACGTGATCCGTGTCGGTTTTGGGACGCGCATGTTCGCCGATACAGATGACGAAGCCGTGACTCAGGACAGCCATTGATCAAAAGCTTCGTTATTTGTCGGAAACAGGGGGCAGGGGCGCAGGCTTTCGGTAGAATCCGCGCCGCGGTCGCCCGTCCGGCACCTGCTACCTGATTGACCTGAGGTTCGTAATGTCGCTGCACTTGATGACGCTTTTTACCGCCCATCCCGCCAAACTGATCAATCTGCTGGCCTTGCTCTTCGCCTTCCCGGGCGGCTGGTTGCTGCACGCCACCCGTCGTCGCGAACTGCGTGCGATGGCCAGTTTGCAGGCGCAGCGCCAGAGCAGCCCGAACGTAGAACCCACGCTGGATTGGGCGACCTTGCGCATGAACCGGTTTTTCTACATCTTCGGTTTTGCCTGCATGGGGATGGCGCTGCTGGTCTCCTGGATCAGCACTCAGGTCTGAACCTTTTCAAAGCAAAAGATCGCAGCCTTCGGCAGCTCCTACAGGTGTACATCAATCCCGTGTAGGAGCTGCCGAAGGCTGCGATCTTTTGATCTTGACCGCTTACAGCGGTAACCCTGCCTTCACCCGGTACTGATTACGCACCGGCGTCGCATATTGCAGCACCAGGAATGGACGATGCTCTGGCGGGCAAGCGTCCAGGCGGCGTTGCCATTCTTCCTGGGCCTTGGCCAGTTCTTCGGCCGGGAACACCTCGGTGGCCTTCGGCACCTGCAACTGCGGATCAGCGTCTTTCCACTGCGCGTAAGCCAGGTAGTGCACCGGGAACAAGCGATAGCCACTGAGGATTTGCTTGTCCATCTCGACCGCCAATTGCTTGGTGTCTTCGAACAGTTCGGTGATCGGTGCGGCAAAGTTCACATGCACCCGGCCCTTGTAGCCGGTGATCCCCTTGGCGATGCTCACGTCATCCTCGCCCGGCACCTTGGTGTAACTGCCGGTGGTGGCGCGGATGTAAAGCTCGCGAGCCTTGGCCTGATCGCAGGGGTCGTATTCGTAGCTGATCGACACCGGGGTCAGGTTCAGCGAGTGAATGACTTCGCCGAACGGCTCGTCCTTGCGGCTCATGTGGAACATCTTGAGGATCGCCGATTCGGTACGGTCGTCACCGTCCTTGGCGCGGCCCTCGGCCTGGGCGATCCAGATCGAGGCGCAATCATTGCGGATCGAATGGTTGATATACGCCGACAGCAATTGATAGGCCGCCATTTTCTCCCGGCGACCGCTGATCGAGCGGTGCACGATGAAGCTCTTGTTCAGGCGCATCAGGTCGCTGACGAAAGGCTTTTGCAGCAGGTTGTCGCCAATGGCAATGCGCGGGGTCGGCAGGCCGGCGTGGTACACGGCGTAGTTGACGAAGGCCGGGTCCATCACGATATCGCGGTGGTTGGCGATAAACAGGTAGGCGCTGCCGGACTTGAATTGCTCCACCCCGGTATAAGTGACACCGTCGGTGGCGCGCTCGATGGTGTGGTCGACGTAAACCTCGACTTTGTCCTGTAACGTGGCCACACAGGTCACGCCGGCAAACTCACGGCGCAGCCGATGGGCTATAAGAGGTTTGAGCGCCCAGCCTAAAGCGCCGGCAAAACGCGGGAAGCGGAAGTGGGTGAGGATATCTAGAAACGCCTTGTCGCCGAGCAGCCGGTCCAGCACCGCTGGGACTTCGCTGTCGTCGTAAGGTCGGATGGCATCGAATTCGCCCATCATGCTCTCTTGTTAGAAACGGCTAGGGTAAGTAAAGGTTTTGTTCGAAAACCGGCGGGGCATGGTCTGAAAAAGTAGCCAGACAAAAAAGCCCTGCAAATAGACCGGCGATTATACGCACAAGTCACCTGGGAGACCGCGATGCTGGAAACTGCGCAGTATGAATGTCCGTATTGTGGTGAGGAGGTAGAGACTACTCTGGATTTGTCCGGCGGCGATCAGACCTACATCGAGGACTGTCAGGTGTGCTGCCGGCCGATAACCTTCGTGTTGCAGGTTCATGAAGATGAATGGCATCTCGAAGTGTTCAGTGAAAACGAATGAGGGGCGTGTATGCAGCGCATCTACGATCCGGAAAACCTGATGGAAGGCGAGTTGCTGCAAGGCATGCTCGCCAGCGAGGGTATCGAGGCGCATCTGGTGGGCCGTGATTTGCTCGGGGGCAGTGGCGAGTTGCCGATCTATGGCCTGCTCGGGCTGTCGGTCGAGAACGACCAGGCCGAATATGCCCGCGAGCTGATCACCGCGTACAATGCAGCGCTGCCGCTGTCCGGCGATGAACCGGACAGCTTTCCCGGCACGCTGGTCTGTTAGGCTGGCGTTCGTTTGATCAAGAGCCGTGTTGCCCCATGTGTGGACGTTATGCCCTGTTTCGCTGGAACCCTGCCTTCGCGGCCCTGCCCGGTTTTCCCGCCGACCAGAAGGCGCAGTGGAACATTTCCCCGAATGATTCGGTGTTGATGCTGCGGGCCGAGCCTGACGGTCAGCGCTCGCTGGCTCGCGCCCGCTGGGGCCTGACGCCACCCTGGCTGACCGATCTGTCCCGCACCCCGGCCCACGCCCGCGCCGAAACTGTTGCCGAGCAGCCAATGTTTCGCCAGGCCTTGCGCGAGCGCCGCTGCCTGTTGCCGGCCAATGGTTTCTACGAATGGCGCGGCACGACGCGCAAGCGCCCGTATTGGCTGACGCCGGGGGAGGGCTCGTCATTATTTTTTGCGGCGATCTGGGAGGCGTATCCGGTACAGGAGCAGGTGTGGCTGAGTACCGCGGTGATTACCCAGCCAGCGGCGAGCCAGCGGCGGC
>NZ_AKJO01000167.1:0-3637 GCF_000282295.1 Pseudomonas sp. GM33 | reverse complement strand
GCCAACTACAACGGCGCGGTGCCGACGGTGAGCTACACCGTCACCGACGGTTCCGGCAGCAATGTCACCTCGACCCTGACCATCAACGTCACCCCGGTCGATGACCCGAGCGTCCTGATTGCAGATACCAAGACCGTCGATGAAGACCACGCTGCAACGGGCAACGTGCTTGGCAATGACATCGATGTCGACAACGCTCTGAGTGTCGCGACATTCACCATACAAGGTGTCCCCGGCTCCTTTACCGCAGGTCAAGTCGCGACTATCACCGGCGTTGGTACTGTGACTATCGCCACCAATGGCGATTACAGTTTCACCCCTGCCGCGAACTGGAACGGAACGGTTCCACAGATCAGCTACACCACCAACACCAACTCCACCAGCACGCTGAACATCACGGTCAACCCGGTCAACGACGCTCCGACCGTTAACACCACCTCGGCCAGTGGTGATGAAGATCATTTGATCGCCGTGCAGCTCGGCGGCAATGACATTGACGGCAGCGTCAATCACTTCACCCTGACCAGCCTGCCGGCCAATGGCAAGTTTTACGCAGACGCCGCCGGGACCATCGAGCTGACCACCAGCAGCGTGATTTCCGCAACGGCCAATGGCGCAACGGTTTACTTCAAACCCACCGGCGACTGGAGTGGCACCACCAGCTTCACCTACAGCGCGACCGACAACGGGGGCATGCCTTCTGCTACTTCAGCGACCGGCACCATCGTCGTCGCGCCAGTCACCGATACCCCAAGCCTGTCGCTGACCGGTGGCGGCATTGTTGCCTCGACCGACTTCCAGGAAGTCGCTGCGAGTGTCGACGTCGATGTCAGCAAGCTCGGCAACGGCGCCTGGCACACTGACAACCGCGGGGGCATGGTCGAAATCGGCAAAGCCAGCGTCTACGGTGCCGGCGGCAATAACCAGGTCATCGAACTCGAGCGTAATGCCGGTGATGCGAGCAACCTCTACACCACTATCGATGCGAAGGCCGGCACCTCGTACAACGTGTCGTTCGACTATGCACCGCGTGCCGGCGTAGATAATTCGCTCATCAACGTGTACTGGGGCGGTCAACTCATTGGCACCCTGAACACCTCGACCACGGGCATGCAGCACTACAGCTTCGACATTCCGGTCACTGCCGATGGCAACCAGAAACTCGAGTTCCGCGCTGGTGACAGCAACAGCCTGGGCGGCGTGCTGGACAACATCAATGTCACTCAGGTGCTCAACTCGGGCCTTGAAGACAACGCGATCCTGTTGTCCACCATTCAGGCCCACACCAATGACGCCGACGGCTCGGAAACGCTTGCCCTCACACTGAGCGGCTTGCCAGCGGGTTCCAGCCTCACCGATGGCACCCACACCTTCAATGCTGCCGACGGCTCGACGTCGGTGGACATTACGGGTTGGAACCTGTCCACGCTCAAGCTGACACCGCCGACGAACTTCAATGGCGACATCCCCCTGACCGTAACGGCCACCGCCAAAGACGGCGATGCCCCAAGCGCGAGCACCTCGCTGCCACTGGTGGTGCACGTGGCTGCCGTCGATGACGCCAGCGTGCTGCAGGCGGATCAGATCACCGTCGAAGAAGATCACAACGCGATCGGCAACGTGCTGACCAACGACCACGATGTCGATAATGCCCTGAGCGTCGCAAGCTTCAGTGTGAACGGGGTCAACGGCAGTTTCACGGCGGGCCAGACCGCGACCATCACGGGTGTCGGTACGCTGATCATTTCCAGCAACGGCGACTACACCTTCAAGCCGGCTGCCGACTGGAATGGCAATGTTCCACAGGTGACATACACCACCAATACTGGCTCGAGCAGTACGCTGAACATCAGCGTGACGCCGGTCAACGACAACTTCACCGACGCCAACGAAACGCCCTCGACCCTGGAAGACACCGCCTTGACCGGCAGCGTCCTCACCGGCACCTCGAGCGTCGACGGCCAGGTCAGCGTGGTGAACTTCACCATCGGTGAGTCCACCTACGCCGCCGGCAGCACCGCGACCATCGCCAACGTCGGCACCCTGGTGATCGGCGCCAATGGCGCTTACACCTTCACCCCGGATGCCAACTACAACGGCACCGTGCCAACGGTTACCTACACCGTCACCGACGGTTCGGGACCTAACGACACGTCGACCCTGAATATCAGCGTTACGCCGGTCAACGACAACTTCACCGACGCCAGCGAAACGGTCTCGACCCTGGAAGACACTGCCCTCAGCGGCAGCGTGCTCACCGGCACGAGCAGCGTTGACGGTCCGGTCAGCGTGGTCAACTTCACCATTGGTTCGACCACTTACACAGCCGGCAGCACAGCGACCATCGCCAATGTCGGTACCCTGGTGATCGGCGCCAACGGCGCCTACACCTTCACCCCGGCCGCCAACTACAACGGCACCGTGCCAACCGTTACCTACACCGTCACCGACGGTTTGGGACCTAACGACACTTCGACCCTGAACATCAGCGTCACGCCGGTCGACGACAGCTTCACCGATGCCAACGAAACGGTCTCGACCCTGGAAGACACTGCCTTGACCGGCAGCGTCCTCTCCGGCACTTCGAGCGTCGACGGCGCGGTCAGCGTGGTCAACTTCAGCATCGACGGCGTGACGGGTACTTTCACCGCCGGCCAGACCGCGACCATCGCCAACGTCGGCACCCTGGTCATCGGCGCCAACGGGACTTACACCTTCACCCCGGACGCCAACTACAACGGCACAGTGCCGACCGTTAGCTACACCGTCACCGACGGTTCGGGAACAAACGACACTTCGACCCTGAACATCAGCGTTACCCCGGTCAACGACAACTTCACAGACGCCAACGAAAGCGTGACCACCGCTGAAGACACCGCCCTCAGCGGCAGCGTCCTCACTGGCACGAGCAGCGTCGATGGCCAAGTCAGCGTGGTCAACTTCACCATCGGCGATACCACCTACGCCGCGGGCAGCACGGCGACCATCGCCAACGTCGGTACCCTGGTGATCGGTGCCAACGGGGCTTACACCTTCACTCCGGCTGCCAACTACAACGGCACGGTGCCGACCGTCACCTACACCGTCACCGACGGTTCCGGCACAGACGACACTTCGACCCTGAACATCAGCGTTACCCCGGTCGATGACAGCTTTATTGATGCCAGCGAAAGCGTGACCACCGCCGAAGACACCTCCCTCACCGGCAGCGTCCTCTCCGGCACCTCGAGCGTCGATGGTCCAGTCAGTGTGGTCAACTTCACCATTGGTTCGACCACTTACACGGCCGGCAGCACGGCGACCATCGCCAACGTCGGTACCCTGGTAATCGCGGCGAACGGGGCCTACACCTTCACCCCGGCTGCCAACTACAACGGCACCGTGCCAACGGTTACCTACACCGTCACCGACGGTTCGGGATCTAACGACACCTCGACCCTGAACATCAGCGTCACGCCGGTCGACGACAGCTTCACCGATGCCAGCGAAACGGTCTCGACCCTTGAAGACACCGCTCTGACCGGCAGCGTCCTCACAGGCACCTCGAGCGCCGATGGCGCGGTCAGCGTGGTCAACTTCACCATCGGTGATACCACCTATACGGCCGGCACCACGGCGACCATTGCCAATGTCGGCA